>CADCON010000212.1 GCA_902803035.1 uncultured Ruminococcus sp. | reverse complement strand
GTCATTGTTCAGATTGCCATAGGTGGTCTTGGAATATTCATAGATTTCCAGATTGATGGTGTGGGAACCGCTCTTTCCCCAGCCGATGGCGCTGCACACGTTTTGACCGCCTATGGCAACCACGGTGCCACCGTTGACCCTGACCGTGCCGTCGCCCTGATGGCTCCCGCCGCCGATGCCCACGCCGGTTTCTCTCAGGGGCATTTTCCGTCCGTCGGCGTATGCATTGATCTCGCCGATGACGCCCTCTTTACGGTATCCAACGCCGCCGTGAACATCAATGGATCCGCCATTGATCGTGACAGAGGAGCGTTCGCCGCCGATCGCGGTGCGACGGGCGGAACCGCTGACGGTTCCTCTGTTGACCGTGACATGGGAATCCGTACCGCCGATGCCATCGGAGAGCTGCTGATAACCCGTTTCTTTTCCGGTGGTAAAGGAAATCTGACCGCCGTTAATGACAATCGCGGCGCCCGTGCCGCCCATGGCGGGCGTGTCGTCGGAGGGGGTGGAGAGAAGGAGCCGCCCGGTCTGGTTCGTCTGTCCGTAAATCGTCAGGCTCGAGCCGGAGGGAATATCAATTCCTTCGGCCGCGGTCAGTGTGACGCCGTCCTTCAGAATCAGACGGACGTCCCCTGACACGGTGATTCTTTCCTCCATCACGGTGTTGCTATCGACATAATACCATATTTTATTTGATAACCCGCTGAGATGGCGTTCCATCTGTTTGGGATAAATGCACGTCTTTTCCGTTCCGTCCGCGTCGATGTAGGGAATGACGTTTTGACGCTGACAAAGGAGGCAATATAACACCTGTCGCTGTTCAGCGTGATTTCACAGGGATTGACGGAGGCGTCCTGACTGAATCCAGAAGCATAGCTGCTGAGCCAGCTTCCCCCTTCGTGCCAGCCCAGAACACATAGCCTTCATTCGGAATGGCGATCAGTCTGTGCCGGCTGCCCTTGGCGAAAATGCCGCCACCGCCCTCGCTGCCGTGGGTAACGTCCGTTGTGTCGATAGCGACCCGTCCCATATGGTCGGAACCCTGCCAGACGTAAACGCACATCTTGGCGCAATCCGGATCGGAAGGGTGGCTGTATGCCGATGTAACTTGGCTTTCAATGGTATGCTCAACGCCGTCCACCGTGACATGGAGCGCCGGCATGGTTGCATTCGGCGCTCTGACCGTCACCGTCCAGTCGCCCGATACATCGGAAACCGACAGAATGGAATCGTCGTCGCTGGAAGCGTCCTGCACATCGCCCGGAATATCCAGCGCGGCGAGAAGCTCCAAGAGTCCGGCGGAGACGTTGCCCTCCATCCGGGTAGTAGCTGTCGCCGTTTTCAAATCGGACGCTGTACATGGAGGTTCCGTCCTGCGCGGAATTTCGCAACGGCTCACGATTCTGTCTTGGTTGCGATTGCCGCTCTGCCGTGTCGCTCAGGCTGACAGTGTCACTTCCGGACACGGAGCCGCTATCCGCCGCACGGCTTCGCATAAAAGGCACGACGCCGGCGGCTACAGGAGCAACAGCACCGCGCATCCTATGCGGAAAATCCGCCTGTCACGGCGTTTGCAATCCGCAAGGAGAGAAGCAATCCGCTTCCCCGGACGGGTCTTTCGTTTTTGGATATTGTTCATGAATTAAGAATACCCCCTTTTTTTCTATTGTAGCATAATCGGTCTATCAAATGTCCAGAAAAAGTGCCCCATTTCGGCAATAAAAGGTAAATTTTTTGTAAACTCCGCAAAAATCGCCAGAAGCATTATTGGACCGCGTGAATGGGGAGAGCATGACTGCCCGCCGCGACGAAAATATCGCCCGTATTTTCCTTAGAATTCCGTTTTTGGCACCGAACCTGCTGCCGCGCATATACTGATATCGGAAGCGCCCATCGTTCGCGGGGGAATAACGCTTTCCGACAGGAGGTATGAATATGAATGACAGCAGATGCAGCCATATCGACAGGGGAGGGAAGCCCGCGGTCGTCGATATCAACCGTCTTACGGAATGTAATCAGAAATACAGAGCCGCGCTGTGGACGGGAGAATATCTTCAGGTGACGCTCATGTGCATTCCCGTTGGCGGAGAGATCGGCGCGGAGATACACTGCGATACCGATCAGCTTCTTTGCGTGGTGAACGGCTGCGCACTGGCCGTGACAGGATCATGCAAAAATCAGATGAACTGCCGCCGGAAGGTCACCAGCGGCGGCGCGGTAATGATTCCCGCCGGGACATGGCATAATCTTGTCAACGTCGGCAACACGCCGCTGAAGGTATATTCGGTCTACGCCCCGCCTCATCATCCTTACGGAACCGTTCAGTGCGCCGGGAACTGAGATTTCAGCAGAACTACTTGAATGCCGGAGAAGTGATTTTCCAGGAAACCGCTTCTCCGGCTTTTTTTCGGAATTGGATAAAAAATGCTTTGACAATCCTTTCATTTAGTGATATATTATAGATATCAGCACAACTGACAGAAAAGAGGAAAAAACCATGCCCATTACCGGTCTGAAGGCACAGGAAATCTTTGAAAACCACCCGACAAGGTTTACCAAGAAAGAAAAACACGCCCTGCGAAAAACGCTCAGGGCGGAGCTTCTCAGAATGGGTTATGCCGAAGGGGAAATCACTGAAATTGACGCTTCGGGAACCAATCTGCTCGTGGGCGACCCGCGCGCGGAATATATGTTTACCGCCCACTACGACACGCCCGGCAGAACCGGATGGATGCTGCGGACAGCGTCCCTCTGGGGGCAGACCGGCGCGAATGTCTTTCTGATACTTCTCATCTGCCTGCTGGGATTTGCCATTCCGCTGGGTGGTGCTTCTCTCTTTCCCGAAGCGTCCGCCAGCCAGCTTTTCTGGTCGGGTGAACTGTCCATTCTGACGGTGCTGGTGGTGATGCTGCTTTCCATGACCATCAAAAACAAAAATAACCGCAACGACAACACAAGCGGTGTGCTTTCGCTGCTCTCGCTTGCGGAGAAGGTGGCCGCCGACGGGGAAATGAGGAAAAAGTGCTGCTTTGTGTTTTTTGACAACGAAGAGTGGGGGCTGCTCGGTTCGGGCGGCTTTGCGAAGCACTGCCGGAAGAATGGCATTGACCTCAGCCGCACGAAGGTCATCAATTTTGACTGCGTGGGGTACGGCGATGTACTGACCTTTGCCCGCACCAGAAGCTCGGAGGTGGCCGATTCTCTCGCGGAAGCGTTCCGCGAAGCGGGGCAGCAGCCTGTAAGCAAGCGGAGCGCCATGATCTTCCTCAGCGATCACGCCAATTTCAAAAACGCGGTCATGGTCAGCTACACCAGAAAATCCCGCGTGGGGCTGCTTTACCTGCCGCTTATCCATACGGCCAGGGATGCCCTGTGCGACATTGAGAAGATCAACCGGCTGACGGAAGATGTATTCCGGTTTGCCAAAGAAGGCAGGTTCTGAGAATACCATCCTTCAGAACGCCTGAAGGGCGTTGCGCGTGGTATTCTTTCATCTGAATCAATAATCGGCAGGGCTATTCTGCCGGAAAAAAGGAGCATATTTCAATTATGGACAACCAATTCAACCCACAGGGCATTCCGCAGCAGCAGCCGGCCTCCCATTACGCTCCCCCGCCGCAGGGAAGTCCGCAGCGGCCTGTCTGGCAGCCTATCGACAAGAGAATTATCCGGCAGACCCGCCATAAAGCGGAGCTGCCGTGGTATGTTTTTCTGGTGATACTCAATATACTGCTGATTGTGGGCGCGGTCATCTATTTTATCGCCTCGGAGGAGAAGAACCAGGCGTATTACGACGCGGTGGCGCAATCCGTTGTACAGAGCGCGGAAGCGGATACCGCTGACTTTGAGGAAAAAATCAACGATATGCCCGAAAATATCGAATATCTGATCATGATCATTTTCACAGCGATCGCCATTCCGTTTGTTGTAAGCTATGCCTACGCGCAGTACCGGAGTATGTCGGTGAGGATCACCGAGAAAACCTACCCGGAAATATACGCTATTGTCGAGGAATACGCCCAGAAGCTGGGAATGAAGCGTGTTCCCAAGATCTACATGGTGCAGGGCGACGGCGTGCTGAATGCTTTTTCCGCGTTCATTCCGTTCAGGCAGTACATAGAGGTTTACGCGGACCTGCTGGAGGTCGCCTACCGCGAATATCACGATATGGCCACCATCCGGTTTATTATTGCCCACGAAATGTCACATATCTATTATAAACACGCTACCATGCATTATTATTATAACATCATGTTCTCGCAGCTTATCCCCATTCTGGGGCCGACCGCTTCCCGCGCGCGTGAATACAGCTGCGACCGTCTGGCGCAGCTGCTGTCCGGCAGCGACGGCGTGGACGCCATGATGACGCTGGTCGCCGGAAAGCATCTCTACCGCCAGGTTGACAAGGTGGATTATGTGCAGCACGCGCTCGGCGTGAAAGGATTCTTTGTATTCTGTTACAATCTCGTGAGCAGTCATCCCGTAATGACCAAGCGCGTTGTGGCTCTCGCGGATCCGCTTCGCAGGAGCGGGTCGCTGTTCTGACAGGAAAGGATTGTGATTGTATGATTTCAAATGTAAAAAAGACGTTCAGCCCCATGCCGGCAATACTTGCTCTGGCAGGGGAGGGAAGACAGGCGAAGTGGAATATCTTCCTCAATGGACTTGCCGCTTTCGGCGTGGGAATCGGTTCGATTATTACCGAATCGGTGTTTGTGATCCCGATTGTTTTCGCGTATATCATAGTGACCCATTCCAAAATGACGGAGCTGCCTGTCGATTTCATGGTTCTTTCCCAGCTCGCCGTGACGGCTGCCCCGATCGTCATTCTGACGCTGTATGTGAAATTCGCTGAGAAGCGCAGCCTGCGTTCCATGGGATTTGTCAGGGAACACGCCGTGACGGATTATCTTCTCGGCATGGCGGTCGCCTTCATCATGTTCTCAGCGGGCGTGGGAATATGCGTGGCGACCGGCGCGATGACCTACGACGGCTACGTGCTCGGCAACAGATATCTGGTGCTGATCGCCATGTTCCTCGGCTTCATGGTGCAGGGCGCGAGTGAGGAAACGGTGTGCAGGGGCTTCATGATGACCTCATTCGGCAGCAAGGGCGGCGCGCTCGCCGGAATGCTCTTCAATTCGCTGGTATTCGGCGCGCTTCATCTTCTCAACAGCGGAATTACGGTTCTTTCCATGGTGAACCTGATTCTCTTCGGCGTGTTCATGTCCTTCCTTGTGCTGAAGCTCAATTCCATCTGGATGGCGTGTGCCATTCACACTGTCTGGAATTTCGTGCAGGGCAATTTCT
>CADCON010000211.1 GCA_902803035.1 uncultured Ruminococcus sp. | reverse complement strand
GGGGAGTTTTCCCCTCGGAAGCGGTCTCGCCGCCGGCTTTCGGGGGAGTTTTCGCTTCGGAAGCGGTCTCGCCGCCGGCTTTCGGGGTAGTTTTCGCTTCGCCTTTCGACTTGCCGCTGCCGCTGGATTTCCGGATCACCCGGACAGGCGGGCGTTCGGCGGGAGCGGACACATGAATGAGGTGCTGATCGACCATTTCTTCCGTGAGCTGCCGGACCTCCGGAAGTTCTTCCCATTTTATTCCTCCGGACGCGGCAGAAATGCATTTTGGTCCGTTCGCGCCCCCCACGGCCACCGCCTTATCATAATCCTTCCTGTTGCTCAATTGATTACACCACACTTGAAATGATTAATGGGATGTCGGCTATTTCAGATTATACACGATTATTGCGCCTGAATCAATGAAATAATTGTAAAACCGCCAAATTCCGTTTGTCAATGATTGCCGGGAATGACTTTATAAAATCATTAAAATGTCGGGTGGGAATGCCTACTGAATTTGTATTATATGCCAAACCTGCCATGCAAAACAAAAAACTCCATAATTCTCTTGACGATTCAGGACAATTGGTGATATACTAAATGCCGAAAATGCGTCATTCCGCTGTTGATTCACCTTCCCGGAAGCTGGGACACACGGCGCGCTGACCGCAGATTTCCCGGACACCCCACGAGAAAAGGAGAAACAAACCATGGTCATCACCGACGAACTGGTCACTTATCTTGAAGCCCTCGGCAGGATCCGACTGCCGGAGGAGAGCCGCGCCAAGGCACAGAGCGACCTGCAGGAGATTCTGCAGTACATCGACACGCTGTCGGAGCTGGACACAGAGGGCATTGAGCCGATGAGCCACGCCCTGCCGCTCACCAACGTCATGCGCGACGACGTGGTGGAGCCTTCCGCGCCCACGGAGGAAGTGCTCGCCAACGCCCCCGTGAAGAAGGACAATTACTTCCTCGTTCCGCGCTCGTTTGAATAAAAGTGTCCCGTCGTTTTTGCCGACGTCACGCACTCATTGAAAGGAATGACAGAAAATGGACCTTGCAACCATGACCGCGCTGGAGCTGGGCGCGGCGATTAAAAAGGGCGAGATCAGCACCGTGGAAGCCGCGCGGTTCTCGCTCGGTCAGATAGAAAAATACGACAGCCGCTTTTCCTGCTTCGTCACCGTACAGGACGACGTCCTGCAAAGAGCGGAGGAGGTGCAGCGGAAAATTACCGCCGGCGAAATCACTTCCCCGCTTGCCGGCGTGCCGATGGGCATTAAGGACAATATGTGCCAGAAGGGCATCCAGACCTCCTGCGGCTCGCGTATGCTGTACAATTTCAAGCCCACCTACAGCGCGACCGCTGTCGAGGAAATCATGAAGGCCGGCGCGGTGCCGCTCGGCAAGCTGAATATGGATGAATTCGCCATGGGCTCCACCACCGAAACAAGCTGGTTCGGCGCGACGAAGAATCCGTGGAATACCGAATGCGTTCCCGGCGGTTCCTCCGGCGGCTCGGCGGCTGCGGTCGCGGCGGGCGAATGCTTCTATTCCCTCGGCTCGGACACCGGCGGCAGCATCCGCCAGCCTGCCTCCTTCTGCGGCGTGACCGGCATCAAGCCGACCTACGGCTCGGTTTCCCGCTTCGGACTGGTCGTCTACGCCAGCTCGCTCGACCAGATCGGCCCCATCGCCCGCAATGCCGCCGACTGCGCCGCTGTTCTGGGCGAGATCATGAAGCAGGACAAGCGCGACAACACCAGCGTCGCCACCAAGGGCGTTGACCTGAATGCCGTCCTTCACACGGACGTGAAGGGCATGAGAATCGGCATTCCCGCCGATTTCTTCGGCGAGGGTCTGGACGGGGACGTCGCCGCGGCCGTTGAAGCCGCCGCCAGACAATTGGAAGGCATGGGGGCGACGGTCGAGAAATTCGATATGCCCATCGTGAAATACGCCATTCCGGCCTACTATATCATCGCGTCGGCGGAGGCGAGCAGCAATCTCAGCCGCTACGACGGCATCAAATACGGCTTCCGCGCCGAAAATCCCCACGATCTTCTCGATCTCTACACCAAGAGCCGCAGCGAGGGCTTCGGCATGGAGGTCAAGCGCCGCATCATGCTGGGCTGCTTTGTGCTTTCCTCCGGCTATTACGACGCCTATTACCGCAAGGCATTGCAGGCGAAGGCGCTCATCAAATCCGCCTTTGACGCGGCGTTTGAGAAATACGACCTGCTTCTGGGGCCGGTCGCGCCGACAACCGCGCTGAAGATCGGCGAGAATCTCTCCGACCCGCTGAAAATGTATCTCGGCGACATCTACACCGTCATGATCAATCTCGCGGGACTTCCGGCGGCGTCGGTTCCCTGCGGGTTCGACACAAAGGGAATGCCGGTGGGAATGCACCTCAACGGGCAGTACTTCGACGAAGAGTAAATCCTCGGCGCGGCGCACGCTTACCAGCAGGTCACCGACTGGCACCGTCGCACGCCCGCCGGACTGCAATAAGAAGGGAGCGGCATCACAATGACAGGAATCAATCATCCGTACTGGGAAATCGTCATGGGTCTGGAGGTGCATGTAGAGCTTGCCACCAAGACCAAGATCTTCTGCTCCTGCACCACCGAATTCGGCGGCGCGCCCAACACCCATTGCTGCCCCATCTGCACCGGAATGCCGGGCGTTCTGCCCTCGCTCAACCGGGCGGTGGTGGAATACGCCACCCGCGCGGGGCTTGCCCTTAACTGCGAGATCACGCGCTGCAACAAATTCGACCGCAAGAATTACTTCTACCCCGACCTTCCCAAGGCGTACCAGATCAGCCAGCTCTATCTGCCGATCTGCCGCAACGGCGGCGTGGAGATCGAAGCCGAGGTCGGCGGCCGGAAGGTCATCGGCATTCACGAAATTCACATGGAGGAGGACGCGGGAAAGCTGGTGCATGATCCGCACACCAATTCCACGCTGGTGGACTACAACCGCTGCGGCGTTCCGCTGATCGAAATCGTCAGCGAGCCGGATTTCCGTTCCGCCGGAGAGGTCATCCGCTACCTCGAAAAGCTGAAGGCCATCCTGCAATACATCGGCGTTTCCGACTGCAAGATGCAGGAAGGCTCCCTGCGCGCCGACGTGAATCTTTCGGTGCGTCCCGCCGGTTCCAAGACATTCGGCATCCGCACCGAGATGAAAAACATGAATTCCTTCAAGGCGATCATGCGCGCCATTCATTACGAAGCGGAACGCCAGATCGAGCTGCTGGAGCACGGGCATGAGGTCATGCAGGAAACCCGCCGCTGGGACGACGCCGCGGGTGCTTCCTTCGCCATGCGCTCCAAGGAGGACGCGCAGGATTACAAATACTTCCCGGAGCCTGACCTCATTCCCATCGAGATCAGCGAGGAAACCATAGAGCAAACCAGACAATCCCTGCCCGAACTGCCCGAAGCCAAACGCCGCCGCTACATCAGCGAGCTGGGGCTTCCGGAATACGACGCTTCCCAGCTTACCAATTCCAAGGCGCTGGTCGATCTCTTTGAATGCAATCTCGCGGCGGGCTGTCCGGCGAAGGAGCTTGCCAACTGGATTATGGGCGAGGTCATGCATATGCTGAGCGACAGCGGCATGGAGCCGGAGGATATGGGCTTCGACTACCGCTATCTCGGCTCGCTCATCGGCATGGTGCAGAAGGGCGAAATTACCCGCAACACAGCCAAAAAGGTGTTCAAGGCGGTCTTTGAGGAGGGCTGCGACCCGGTGAAGTACGTCGAGGAGCACAATCTGAAAACCGTGACCGACACCGGCGCGGTGAGAACGGCAATCGAGGAGGTCATTGCGGCCAATCAGAAATCCGTGGAGGAATACCGCTCCGGCAAGGAGAAGGCGTTGCAATACCTGATCGGCCAGTCCATGCGCGCCCTTCGCGGCAAGGCTGACCCGCAGACCGTCACCGCGATACTCAAGGAAATACTGGGATAGCGGCCGTCCGGAAGCGAAGAAGGCAGCGCGCCTGTGCATTGCTGTTTCGCCTGCCGCTGTATGGCTGACTTTTCTGACGCTGTTTAATCAAAAAAATCCCCGGAACGAGGGCATTCGGATGCCGCCGCTCCGGGGATTCTTGTTTTTTTCCGGGTCAGGTCCGGTCCGTCACTCGCCGCAGCCGCAGTCGG
>CADCON010000210.1 GCA_902803035.1 uncultured Ruminococcus sp. | reverse complement strand
CGGCGCGCTTGCCGCCTTCTGCTATCGATTCCTTTCGGACAGGCAGAGCAAGTGAGCATCTATGAATGGATCAATCATGAATCATTAACCCCGGATACCTGCCGTGAGCGGCTCCTGCTGCTGCCCGGCAGGTTTTTTGGTTCCGGATGAATTCACAGAGAAAAGAAAAAATGCCGCTGCCCGATAAGCCGGGACAGCGGCATAGAACGAAGATCAATCAGGAGCGGACAGAATCGACAATGTCTATCAGTTTTCTCTCACCAGAAAAGCGGAAAGGGCGAATACACCGAAGAACGCGCCGAGAATAATCACGCTGAAGCGCAGTCCGTCACCGTGAACGAGCCAGCCCGCATATTTTCCGAGCATGGGAACAGAGAAGGAAGAACCCTTGCCGGAGATTTTCCTGTAAGGAACGGAAGCCGTGCCGTCATCGGTTTTCACCACCACTGCGGCATTGGCCTTGTCGTTTGACGCGATTTCCGAACCGGTTGCGGTGCGTCCCTTGTAATACAGCGCGATATCGCCCGCGGCAAGGTCGCTGGCGGAAACCTCCTGCACGAAGGCAAGACTTCCGTCCTTGTAAAGGCTGCCGGAGCTGCTGCCATCGACGGGACAGACGTCAAAGCCGATCAGCGGCATGATTCCGAAGAAGGCGATCAGCACCAGACACTGGAGTACCAGCAGAAGACCGGAGAGTACCCTGACGATTTTGATAAATACCATAATGCATCCTCTTTTCTCAGAGTTTTTGTTGAACTACCCTCATTATATTACAACTTCGGAAGAATTGCAAGATATAATTTGCGGGATATGGAATGAATTGCGGCGGAATCGGCAGCTTGCGCAAAAAAAATGACCTCTTGCGTAAATGGAGTTGCAATACGGCGGGGATTATTGTATGATGAAAGTATAGGAAATGCGGAAAGCGGTGAGCGATTGAAGGTTATTCTGCATCAGATAGAGAGCGGCGAGGAATCGGTCGTTGTCAATTATCTGGAAATGAATGAAATGATTGAGGACGTGATTCTTGCCGCGTCGGGCGGCGAGGAAAGAATTCCGTGCAGAAGCGGGGAAACAAAGTATATGCTGCCCGTCAGAAGCGTCCTGTACATGGAGAGCGTGGACCGCGCGACCTTTGTCTACACAAAGGACGGCGTGTACCAGACGCCCTGCACCCTGCAGAATCTGGAACTTGCCTATGCCGGCAACGGCTTCTTCCGGTGTGCCAAGTCCATGATCATCAACATCTACCGGGTTTCCGAGCTGAAAAGCCAATCTGGGGGAAGAATTGACGCTGTCATGGAAAACGGCGAACACGTCATTATTTCACGAAGATACGCGAAGGCGTTCCGCAGGGAACTGAGGGGAGAGGAGTGAGGACGACATGAAGAAAAAAACAGCGGCGGTTTTCAGGAAACTGCTGGTGAATGAAATACGTATTGACTTCAAGGCGTGTGTCTATTTTTTCTGCGTTGTGTTTTTTGATTGCGTTATTCAGTTGTGCGAAGGCAACCGCAGCGTCAGGATCCTTACACTGATCGAAATTGTGCTGACCAATTATGTCATCTGCTACATTCAGACCTATCTTTTCAGGGATTTTGACGAAGCGGACCGCTTCGGCGTCAATGAAGCGGCGGGCATTCTGATGTGTACTTTTCTTTATACCGCCGCCAGTCTTCTTTTCGGCTGGTTTGACGGCGACGTGTTGTACACGGGATTATTCGCGCTGTTTATTATTCTGACATATGTGTGCGTGATTCTCTGCTGCATTGTCAGAAGAAAGCTGGATACAAAGCAGCTCAACGCGCTGCTGGATCATTACAAACAAAAGGAAGGGAGAGATTCACATGAATGCTGAAAATGCCAGCGCCATCTCTATCAACCATCTGACCAAGAATTACGGAGCGAACCGCGGCATTGAAGACGTTTCACTGGAAGTGGGAAGGGGAGAAATCTTCGGATTTCTCGGCCCGAACGGAGCGGGAAAGTCGACAACGATCCGATGTCTGCTGGGGCTGATCCGACCGACGTCCGGCAGCGCGTCCGTTCTCGGATGCGATATCGTCAGGGATCACAGGCAGCTCATGAGGAAAATCGGCTATATGCCGTCGGAAACGCAGTTTTACCCGGCGATGAAGGTGGCCGAGGTCATCCGATTTGCCGCCGATGTGAGAGGCGTTGACTGCCGTGAAGAAGCGGCAAGGCTCTGTGAATTGCTGAAGGTGGACACCCGCAAGCGCGTGGAGGAGCTTTCTCTCGGCAACCGCAAGAAGGTGGGAATTGTGTGCGCGATGCAGCATAAGCCGGAGCTTTTCATTCTTGACGAGCCGACGTCGGGCCTTGACCCGCTCATTCAGTCGGAATTCTTTGAACTGGTGAAGGAATACAATCAGCAGGGCGCGACCTGTTTCCTGTCTTCCCACGTATTGTCCGAGGTGAAGAAATACTGCGGCAGAGCGGCCATTATCCGCGACGGCAGGTTGGTAGCCTGCGATACTTTGGAAAACCTCGCCCACACCAATGTGAAGATGGTGCGCGTCGCGGGAGTGAAGGAGCTGACCCTCGACGGAATGAGCAAGGTGCAGTCCACCCCGGATGGCATGGAATTTGTCTACAGCGGGGATATGAATGCGCTTCTCCGCGCGCTTTCCGCTGTCGACGTCAGGGATGTGAGCATTGAGGAACCGTCGCTTGAGGATGTTTTCATGCAGTATTATGATTAACCGGACTGGGAGGTAGGATGGAATGACGCTGTATAAACACGAATTAAAAATGAACCGGCTGAGCTTTCTGATCTGGCTGGCGGCCGTTCTGGCGATGTCGGCGGGATGCATTTTTCTCTTTCCGATGATAGACGGGTCCATGGCGGAGATGTCCGACGCCTTTGCTTCAATGGGCGCGTTTTCAACGGCGTTCGGCATGGATAAGCTGGCGATCACCACGCTGGAGGGATTCTTCGGAACAGAAATCGGAACCATCTTTGCCCTGGGCGGCGGAATGTATGCCGCGCTTCTCGGCATTTCCGCTCTCGCTAAGGAAGAAAGCTGTCACACGGCCGAATTCCTGCATACGCTGACGCTCACCCGCCGCGGCATTCTCAACGGGAAGCTGTGCGCGATTGTTTCATTTCTCGTCATGTTTGACGCGGTCGCGCTGGGCGTCTTTGCCGGTTCGGCCGCGCTGATCGGGGAATCGCTCAGCATGAAATGCCTGCTGGCGTACATCGCGGCGCAGTTTGCCGCGCAGCTGGAGCTTGCGGGCATATGCTTCGCGCTGTCTGCCGCGTCGAAGCGGGGAAGCATGGGGCTGGGGCTGGGCGTTGCGCTGGTGCTGTATGCGCTGGACATCATTTCCAGAATTGCTGAGGAAGCGGACTTCCTGAAGTACATCACGCCGTTCAGCTACTCGAACGCGACGGACGTCTTTGTCAACCAAGGCTCCATAGAAACCGTTCCGCTGCTGATCGGGGTGGGAGTGACCCTGATCAGCCTGCTTGCCGCTTATATTATCTATCAGAAAAAGGACATTGCCGCGTAAATTCCATTGCGTGCGAACATTTGCCCGCCGTCCTCATATTATGTAATGCGAAACGGTTTTTCTGCGGCCGTTTCAGAACATCAAAGGAGGACATAATCTATGGGTGAAAAAAATGCTCAGTGCATGGGAGCGAACGCGCAGGCCATGGGCGACAGAACGGCTCAGTGCGGACGCAGGGACTGCTTTAAGGAAGCGGTCTGCATTAACGCGGGCAGGGTGTACGACGCCTGCCGCGACAGGGAATGCCTGGAGGATCTGCAGGTGTTCTTTGTGGAGCGTGATCAGGACATGATCAACAACGCGCTCGGCGTGCGTCTGAAATCCGCCGATGTGGTCAACGTCATCATTGACACCGAACCGGTTCCCTTCAACAGGGGCTACTATTCGGTGGACATCACAGTGTATTTCTGCGTCAGGCTGGACGTCACCGTTTCGCCGATCAGCCCTTCGTGCGAGGTAAGAGGACTCTGCATCTATAACAAGAAGGCGATTCTTTACGGCAGCGAAGGCAGCGTCAAGGTGTTCAGCTCCGATTATGTAGGCGGCGACGACGACGAGCAGAATTTCCCGGCGGGAAATCTCCCCAAGGCGACCGTCCAGATTGCCGAGCCGATCGGTCTGGGCGCGAAGCTTGCGCCGATCTGCGAAGCGCATTATCCCTGCTGCTGCGTTCCCAACCGTGTGGCGAGAATCTTTGCCGGCAGCTTTGATCACCGTCTTGCCGAAAAGGTGGTCAAGGTCACCCTCGGCATTTTCATGATCATTCAACTGGAGCGTCAGGTGCAGATGCTGGTGCCGGTCTACGATTTCTGTATGCCGGATAAGATCTGCGTCGATTCGGGCAGCGAAAGCCCCTGCGAGCTTTTCAAGAAAATCAGCTTCCCGGCGGATGAATTCTTCCCGCCAAAGGCCGGCGATCTTCATTGCAGCGAGGCGCAGATGATGCGCGGACAGAGCGCGGGCATGGGAACCTGCGGCTGTGGCTGCGGCAACTGATCCGCGGAATTCAATTACTCATAAAAACAGCAGCGGCAGGCGTCACTCTTTCAGCCGCTGCTGTTTTTTTTCGGATGACCGAAAAAAACACTTGACTCTCACGCTGCGTTATGGTTTATAATGTTGAAGGAAAGGGAGGGGCAATATGAGTGACGAAGAAATGGAATCCAAGCTGCATTCTGTCCGCGATGTGAGCAGAATAACCGGTGTGAGCATCCGGACACTGCATTATTACGATGAAATAGGGCTGCTGCCACCGACCACGGTCACGGAATCGGGATACAGGCTGTATGACGCGGAGGCTCTACGGCGGCTTCAATGCATTCTTCTCTATCGAGAGCTGGAATTTCCGCTCCGTGAGATCCGTGATCTCATGTGCGTCAGCGGATTTGACATGGAGAAGGCGCTGGAACGGCAGATTGCCCTTCTCAGAAAGAAGCGCACACATATTGACAATCTGATTACCCTTGCGGAGGGAATAAAAATACTGGGAGTGAATCAATTGGACTTCAGCGGTTTTGATGTCAGGAAAATTGACGAGTATGAGGAACAGGCGCAGGCGGCGTGGGGTGAAACGAAGGCATTCCGGGAGTACCGGGAAAAAGCAGCCGGCAGGACAGCGGAGGAAAACCGCGTTCTCGCGGCCGGCATGATGGGCATTTTTGCCGGCTTCGGCAGGCTGCGCGGGCTGGATCCCTCTGATGACAGGGTACAGGAGAAGGTGAAGGAGTTGCGGGATTACATCACGGAGAATTACTACACCTGTTCCGACGGGATTCTTCTGGCATTGGGAAGGATGTACAGTAACGGGGAAAAAATACAGCGGAATATCGACAAGACCGGCGGCGAAGGTACGGCAGCGCTGGTATCCCGAGCCATAGCGTATTACTGCGGCAGCGAGGAATGAAAGACAGCGAAAAGCCCTTCAATGATGAGCGTAAATCATCATTGAAGGGCTTTGAATTTTAATGGATTACCGGTTGTTCTCCGGGACGATAAACTGAATTCTCTCTTTCAGGCACCGGATTTCACAACTGCCGGTTGAATAGGCGAATTCCCCGTCGAGCGACCAATCAGATCTGGCCGCCGGATGAATGGTGAATCGGTCAGAGCGGTCGAAGGCTATGTAAGGATTGCCGGTGACCTTTTTGGTAAGCAGGCTTCTGAGAATGGAGAAGAGCTGCGCGGGATTCTGGGGCTTTCGCACCAGAATCATTTCAAGAAGGCCATCGTTCATATTGACAAGACGGGGATCATATTTCAGCACGCCGCCAAGCGAAGTGGAATTGGTAATCGCGCCGAAGAGATAATCGTCCTCATAGGTTTTGGAGCCCGTTTCGATGTACATATGCTCTGTCCTGATCCTGAAAATCTCGGTTGCGCCGTGCATGAAGTAGGATAATTTACCGCCGAAGATATTTTTAACCTTCTGAGAGGTGCTGTAGGATGTGCGTGTGAATAATCCGAAGGAGGAAACATATCCGAAATACCTGTCATTGAAAAGGCCTGCGTCAATTCTTCTTACCGCGCATTGAGCGATAATGTCGACCGACTTTTCAATATTTTTAGAGAGGTGCATACTTCTGGCAAAATCATTGGTGCTTCCGGCGGGAATATAACCGAGGGGAAGGTCAAGATTGGCTTTGATGATGCCATTGATCACCTCATTCAGGGTACCGTCGCCGCCCATGCAGGCGATCAGATCATATTCCCGGCCATGCTCTATTACAAATCTGGTAGCGTCATTGCGTTCTTCGGTCAGAAAAAGCTGGCAGTCGAACCCTTTTTGTTTAAAAAGCTCCGCCACAGCACCGGATTTTCTTTTTCCTTTTCGCCTTCCGGCGCAGGGATTAATAATAAGCATGATCTTCTTGCTCATCAGGATATCTCCATTCGGTTTAATCTGGTAGTTTCATTTTGTCATTATATCAATGGAATGTAAACTGCATTTAATCGTTATCGACGTTTTTTCCTTTCAGAAGCGGATAGCAAATAGAAGAAAGAGGAAAAAACAGTCGCAGCGAAGAAACGATCCACGCTGCGAACCGGTAAAATACAGAGAATGTATCAATCATTTCACTGATCGGTGTTACCGATGCTTTCGACATAGTCGAGTATCATATTCATCCCCTTGCTGAAAGCAAGATATTCATCCCTGATTCTGGCGAGATAATCCCTGCCGAGGTCAGTGATGCGGTAGTGAATCCTGCGCCGGTCGTCAGAAACAGCCTTGCCCGCAATTTCTATGTAACCGCGGTCAGACATCCGGTAAATCACCCCGTAAGGGTACTGGATACGGCAGATTCCGCCGCTCTGCTTGTCGAGAATATTGAGAATTTCATAAATCGTCATATCCTTTTTGCTGAGGAAGGAAAGAATAAGCATTTCAGTGAGTGCCTTTTTGAGATTCTCCGTCATTTTGGCACTGTAATCCTTGTTGTTGCCTCTTGGCATAGTATCATCCCCCTGTATCATTCATTCTGTAATATCATTATAGTGCTTTTTTGAGTCAGATAGAAAAACAAATTGTAAATAAATCCCATTATCCATTCTCAGCGACAGGAGAGAGCATTATTTCAAATTGGTGGTGGCGGAGTAATTCTCAAGCCAGATAATAATAGGGTAGGGATGATCCTTTTCATAGACCCAGTTGTTGGAATAATAGGAAGGAGCCTCATTTTCAAAGGACACTGCCGCGCTGACGCTTCCGTCGTCGAATTCAATGACGCAGGCGGCATACTGCTGATTGACCATTGAGCCGTAATGAATGGTGCCGCCGATGCCGTCATGCATATGCACGACGCCGCCGTATTCGTAGGGGAGGTTGCTGCCTGTGGCGTCGCTGCGGACAGCCTCATGAATCTGAAAACAGCAGAGCAAGCGGAAGTAGACGTCGTCGCCCATCATCTTATGCAGGCTGTCGTCGCTCTTTTTGCTCAGAATGCCCATCTCGTACAGGTTGTCGTTGATATAGCTTTCTTCATGCGAAAAGATGCCGGTGATCTGGGAATTCTCCTGAAAGCCGTCGAA
Source organism: uncultured Ruminococcus sp. (assembly GCA_902803035.1). Classification (GTDB taxonomy): domain Bacteria; phylum Bacillota; class Clostridia; order Oscillospirales; family Acutalibacteraceae; genus RUG762. Next base: position 3,315 of record CADCON010000210.1, on the reverse strand, counting down.
CGCGGTCCACTCCACGTAATTGCCGGTTGTGACAAAGGCAATATTGAGCTTGTCTGCTTCCGCTTCATCAAAGCAGAATTCGATATAGCTTCTCGGGTCCTCGGCGTAGTAATGCGCGGCGTAGCCGGAGTCTGAATTGATGTTTTCTTTGAAGAAGGCGGCATTATCATCGTCGAAATCGGTGTCCTGCGGGATGTATTCATTCACTTTCTGCTCAAATTTCGCGTGACAGTTTTTCAGCTCGCCCGCCTTGTTGCCGTTGTAGACGGTAAGCGTGAAGTCGAAGCCCTCGCCGGAAACATTGGATATTTCCACAATGCACCGGGAGAACGGCGAATCGCCCTCCCTGTACCATGTTCCCTTCCAGTCGGAAGCCTTCCTTCCGCCGGCGGAACCGCAGGAGGACAGGATGCCGATGCCCGTCATCAGGCAAAGAATCAGAATCATACCGCGCAGTAAAAAACGGACAGGGTTATATTTTGCAGATGCCATTGCTCTCACCACTTGTAATTATTCATGAATCAATAATAAAATATTATACCATAAAATTGTTGACAGGTCAATAGCTGATACAAAAGTAGTCGTATTTTTCTCGGAAAAGGATAAATAATAAAATGACAAAAGAGTATAAGAGAGAAAAGCAGAGAATAGACGAGAAAACAAGAGATTGAAGATTGTAAATTAAATTTCTTCTAAAAAAGTGTTGACAAGGGGAATGATCTGTGGTAATATACTCATTGCGAACTCATGAATGCGCTGAGAGAAGCGCGGAAAATGCGGTTCAGAAATGAAAGAATTATGATAAACGGAGGAAAACGCTATGTCAACATTTATGCCCAAAGCCGGCGAAATCGACCGCAAGTGGTATGTAATCGATGCAGCAGGTCAGCCTGTCGGCCGCGTAGCCACGCTGGCAGCCGATATTCTCAGAGGTAAGGTCAAGCCGATTTTTGCACCCCACGTGGACTGCGGAGATCATGTCATCATCATCAACTGCGAGAAGGCGGTGCTTACCGGCGGCAAGCTCGAGAAGAAGATTTATTATCGTCACACCGGATATATTGGTCACCTTAAGGAGACCAAGGCCGGCACAATGATGAAGATCAAGCCCACCAGAGTGATGGAGCTTGCTGTCAAAGGCATGGTTCCCGACACCACCATCGGCAGAGCGGCACTCCGCAGACTGCATCTCTATGCAGGCGCGGAGCACAAGCATGATGCTCAGAAGCCCGAAGTCTGGGCAATGTAATTCGGAAGGAGGAAAAAATATATGTACGATAAGACACCGTTTTTTTATGGAACAGGCAGAAGAAAGAGTTCTGTTGCCAGAGTAAGACTTTACAAGGGCACAGGCAAGATTGTCATCAATAACAGAGAAATCGACGATTATTTCGGCCTTGACACGCTCAAGGTTATCGTTCGCCAGCCCCTCGAGCTGACAGGTCTTACCGATCGCTTTGACGTTGTCTGCAATGTCACCGGCGGCGGCGTTACCGGTCAGGCGGGTGCCATTCGCCACGGCATTGCCAGAGCCCTTCTCCAGTACGATACCGAGAACCTCCGTGCCATGCTCAAGAGCGCAGGCTTCCTCACCAGAGACCCCAGAATGAAGGAAAGAAAGAAGTACGGTCTCAAGGCCGCCCGTCGCGCTCCCCAGTTCAGCAAGAGATAATCTCTTTCCGGACGGATTGTTGCTTTTTTCGACGGAATGGGGGCAGTCATGTTCTGCCCGGTCAAACTTTTTTATCAATGAATTGGCACTCTTGTCTTTAGCGCGGGAGTGCCGATTTTTGATATTTGTCAGAAAATACAATGGTTCTGTCGGAACCGAAAGAATAACAGAAGGGGGAATCATTGTGACTTACGCGTTTGAATTGTTCTTTGACAGCGAGATGGAAGAAAAAATCATGACCCTTGCGCGCATAGTCGCTGAAAAGGGCATCAGCACCAGATATCTCGAATGGAAAACCCGTCCGCACATCACGCTCGGCGTATTCGAGGACATTGACGAAACGAAAGGCACCGATATTCTGAAAGCGTTTGCGAAGTCGCACGCGCCTTCGCCGGCCTTCCTTCACTCCGTGGCGATGTTTACCGACACGAAAGTGGTCTATCTGCTGCCGGCACTGAACCAAAGTCTTTTTGCCCTTCAGCGGGAATTATATGACAGGATGAGCGAATTTCACGGGCAATGGAAAGACTGGTACAGACCGGACGTCTGGGCGCCGCACTGTGCCGTCGCGCTGACTGCCGAAGATGGGCAGGACGCCTTCTATCAGGCGAGCGAGCTGATTCTGCGTGCATTTCAGAAAACCGGCGGAATGTATTCATCCGTAGGGCTGGTAAAAATCACCTTTCCGGTCGAGGAGCTGGCGAGGTTTGCGTTTGAGGGAGGAAGAGCATGAATATCAGAGAAATCCATCCGGACGAATGGGAGAAGCTGCTGGAGCTGTACCTTCATCTGCATGAAAAAGCCATTCCGCAGGACGACGGCCATCTGCGGGATACATGGCGGGCGATCTGCGCCAACCCCGATTATCACATCATCGTGTGCGAGGAGGACGGGCGCATTGTTTCCTCCTGCGTGTGTGTGATCATCCCGAATCTCACAAGGAATGTGCGTCCCTACGCGCTGATCGAGAATGTCGTGACGCACGCCGATTACCGGGGAAGGGGCTGCGCGTCGGCTTGTCTTGCCCGCGCGAGGGAGCTTGCCGAACAAGCAGGCTGCTACAAGATGATGCTGATTACCGGCTCGCAGGAGGAAAGCACACTGCGTTTCTACCGGAACGCGGGCTTCAGCAGCGAAGGCAAGACGGCGTTTTATCAGTTCCTGCATTTTTCCTCTGATCCGGAATGACAAAAATGTCACATCCATGTCACCTCATTCGATGTCGAAAAAAATTCGTTTCATTTACAATAAAAGCACCAAATGAAACGGAGGTTTTAGTAAAATGGAAATTCTCAAGGTCAACGATCTCAAAAAGACCTACACCTCGCGCATGGGCGGCAGTCAGGTGAAGGCACTCAAGGGCGTCAGCTTCACGGTCGAGCAGGGGGAATATGTCGCCATCATGGGCGAATCCGGCTCCGGCAAGACCACGCTGCTCAATATCCTCGCCGCCCTTGACAAGCCGACAGGCGGTTCGGTGGAACTGGAAGGCAAGCTGCTTGCCTCGGTGAAGGAGGGCGCGATGGCAGCCTTCCGGCGGGAGAATCTCGGCTTTGTGTTCCAGGAATTCAACCTGCTTGACACCTTCACCCTGCGGGATAATATCCTGCTGCCGTTGGTGCTGAGCGGAAAAAGCGTGAAGG
>CADCON010000209.1 GCA_902803035.1 uncultured Ruminococcus sp. | reverse complement strand
TTACCCTGCTGTGTTTTACCAGCTTACAAAGACTGCTCGCGCAGTCAGTGGAAAACAGCCTACGCTGTTTTCTCAGTTCGCACTGTAACTCCATTATATCATTGATTCTATAAATATTTCGCCTTTATTATGTTAATATTTTTCGCTGTCATTAACAAATTATGCCGTGGATACGCCTATCCGGGAATGTCAGGCTGCTGCTTCAGAAGCTTCTCCCGCTGGCGGTAGTCGGGCATGACGCTCAGAATGAATCCGTAAAACGCGGGGCTGTGGTCGTGATGACGTATATGGGCAAGCTCATGCACCACGACGCTGTCAATGGCCTCCTGCGGATACAGCATCAGCAGGCATGAGAAGCACAGGCTGTTCCTTCCGCTGCAGCTGCCGAAGCGTTTCCGCGCGCTTGTAATCCTGATTCCGGTCGGCTCCACCCCCATGATTCCGGCGTAATGCCAGACACGGGGAGGAATCTCGCGCTTTGCTCTTTCGGTCAGCTCCCGCAGCAGCTCCGGCGTGAGCTTCTGCGACTGCTCCATGCGTTTTCGCGCGCTTGGCATATGCTTCTCTATCCAATCGGACTGCCGGCTCACCATTTTGTCTATTTCGCTGTTCGGAGCATTGAATGGGGCGCGCACTTCCAGTTCACAATTCTCGTTAATCCGAAGGGAAATGGTCTTGCGCTTTGATCTGATCAATTTATATTCGTACAATTGATTAGTCCTTTCTTTTACTCATTTCTATCTGTATTACTTACTACAATTATTACTTATCGGAATATTTTGCAATTTTTCAGCCAATAATGTGACGCATGGCAGAGAAAAAATCTTCATTTTATAGGCATGATACGCCGTCATCATAATCAGCACAAAGCAGGCGATCCGGATCACTGACATGACAATGCCTACAACTCCCAGCGTGAAGGTCGTGCTCATTTCAGCCGCGTTCATCGCGGATTCGGCGTAAGGTGTAATCAGAATGGTCACCAGCGACGCAACCGAAACAGCCGCCGACAAAATCAGATACTGTATGCCACACGCCCTGACGAATTGGCTTTTCCTCTCTATCAGAGCGGCCGCCAGCGGAATGACAAATGAAAAGTAACTCGCTACCGGAACAAATGACGCCGCGACCGTAAGCACACCAATGAATGCGCCTGCCGCGTTCTGACGCATATTGAAAAGCGAGGATCGGCCGGTTTCATTCCGCGGATCTCTGTCTTCCATATTTTCATCTCTTTTCCCTGTTATTTTAGTTTGTAAACATTTTTGGTATTGGTATCGACATTATTGAATGTCCCTGTATCCCCCTCGATGACATAATAAAGACGCTTCACGTCGCCGTCATCATACTGAATGACGAGCATATTCCTTCCGTTCTGGCGCCGTGTCTTGTAGGTTCCTTTTTTGTGAACGTGCCACCCGTCCTCCGACTTCACCGAAATGATCGCGCTGCCGCCGGGTTTGAATTCCATCACAATATTCGGATTGCCCGCGGTATCGGTTGAAATGATCCATTCGCCGTTGATGTCGTCCGAACGGAGAATATGTAACAGTACAAACGCCGAAATAACCAGAACCAACACGGCTGCCACAATCCCCCAGACCCTGCACCTGAGGTGATACATTTCTTCTTTATCTCCGTCGGCCTTTTTCCGCTTCATAGCTCCGAATTTACTGTAATAAGTCCTGTCGAGAACGCCGTTCATAAATCCGGATGTGACATTGTCAAAACGGTCGTAGACTCTCACAAATCTGTCCGCCACCTGCCGGCGAAAGAATGATTTCAGCCAAAGAACCGCCGCGTCATACTTTTCCCACCAATGCGTGAGAATTTTATCAACGCCGGTTTCTTCCGGAAAGCTGCTCAGGCGTTTTGCCGCTTCGGACATTTCTTCCCCGCTCCCGCCGTTGTCCTGTCCGGACGGATTATCCGCCCCGCTCCCCGCTTCGGGCGTGTCCGAATCAAGCCGCGCGTAGCTCTGCTCGAGCTGGTATCTTTCCAGGTCTGAAATACCGTCCTTGAAATAATACTCCGCGAGAAGATCATCCTGCTTGTTGGAAATCATGCGCTGAATATCCGAGGATAGCTGACGATGCCTTGCCTGTTCATCGCTGTCCGGAGAATCGATCATCGCGGAAATATCGACCGGATCAAAGCTCTCATCGTCAAAATTGTCCGCGGGATTGTCGTCGATCAGTTCTTCCGGCCGGGAGGTCACCGGCTTATCAAATTTCAGCACAGGCGAAAAAGAGGCGTCCGACAGTTCATCGCCGGATACCTCGTTTTCCCCTTGGATGATTGAATTATGCCTGCGGATCCGGCTCAGCGTATCCCCTTCCGGCACGGCGTACCTAGCGGATGTGCCGCAATTCGGGCATCTCTCAGAATGCGGATTGATTTCCTGATTGCACCTTGGACATCTCATGGAAAAAAAATACCTCCAAAATCAGCGACTGATTATTCCACTCTGTTTAATTTCCATACAGTATTACCTACTGTAAATTCAATCTTATCATCCGTGATAAATCTCAGATCGCCTGTCATGGTGTCATCATCAAGATATTCATCTATGCCATCCAATGTTAATTCGCACTCGCCGCCGTCCCTGATCTGATATGTTCCCGAAAATTTCTTGGAGAACAGGAAGGCGGTAATGGTGAATTTGCACTTTGCCTTGCCGTCAAACTCGAAGGTACCCGGCAGGGTCATGTTCTTGTACGGAACGTCCGTGCGCCATTTGCCCTTGATTTTCTTCTGAAGGTTGACGGCAAGAAGCTCCTCCGGAATCGTTTCCTCGGACGAAACAGGCTCCGATGACACTACTTCGGATGACACAGGTTCAACAGAGCTGACAGAAGAACTGACTTCCTGTGAGCTTATCATCTGGTCTGATTCCTCAGTAAATGACCATTCATCCTCCGATGAAAAACCCGATCTGCCTGAAAACTGACTCGAAATCAGAACGGCGCCCGCTACCATGGCGATGACAACCGCAACGGCGACAAGCGCGACGCCCAAAAATGACAGACAACCGTCCGCGCCTTTTTTTGAATTCGGGCTATCCGTGATTTTTCCGGTCTTTTTATCGACGTAAACATATCTTACGCTGCTCTGTCCCGCATTCGTCCCCCCCGCCGGCTGGCTCTGCCTTTGGGTATTCGTACCCCCTGCCGGCTGGCTCTGCCTTTGGGCATTCGTACCCCCCGCCGGCTGGCTCTGCCTTTGGGCATTCGTACCCCCCGCCGGCTGGCTCTGCCTTTGGGCATTCGTACCCCCTGCCGGCTGGCTCTGCCTTTTTTGGGATGGGCCGCCATTCGGACGGCTGCTACCTTCGTTTGCGGGTAAAACTACCCTTTCTCCGCAGTCGGGACAGAATCTGTCATTCACTCCCAACTGACGTCCGCATTTGCTGCAGTTTATCATCATATCATTCCTTGGTCAGATCTATTTCGGCTCCGACTCCGTCCATATCGTTGAATTGCAGGATACTGCCTGTAATGGTGTAATACATATTGAAGGAGTAGTCCTGATTATCCATTGGATTCTTCAGCGTCATTGCAAGATACTGCTCTCCGTCCTTGTCCGTCTTCTTGACATACATACCGCTCAGACTTACCGGCGTGTCATTCAGCATCAGGTTGACATACAGCGTGCCGCTGCTGCTGAATTCCCACGTCGAAGAAATGGAATCCTGTTCCAATTGGCTGAGGGTTTCCATTCCGAGCGCAACCGAGCTGATATTCCCCTTCCAGCGGCCGACAATCGGATCCGCAAACGAATTGGCGTACGTCCAGATGCAGAATGCCGCCACGATTGCCATGCAGAGGGTAAAGAACACGCCAAGACCTCTGAATTTACGGCTTTTGAGCCTGCGAAGCTCTTTCGGGGTCAGCGCGACGTACATCTGATCGTCGCGCAGCTCCGGAAGTCCCCCGCTCACATGGGCCGTTCCCGACGCGATTCCGTTGAATTCTCTCTCACGGGGAGTGAAATTGGGGCGCGCGTCCTTCCTGATCGGCTCGTTGATCCGCTTGGCGTCCTTCTCCGCGTGACGGGCGTTCTGAATCTTCACGGTGTCCTCATAGCTCATGCTCTTGGCTCTTTCACGTTTGGCGTCCTGGGGCGGCGCCGGAACAGACGGAATAACCAGATCCTCCTCCGGCAATGTGAAGGGTTCTTGCGGCGCGGAATAATCCGGCGTTGAGAAATCCGGCGTTCCGGACGCCAGGCTGTCATCATTGAAGCATGGAAGGACAGGGGGCGGCGACAGTTCATCATCGCCGAAGTCAGTCATAATCAGCCCTTCCGAACCGCTGGTATCCTGTGCGAAGGTAGGCGGCGCCGACGGCGTCGTATTTCCATAGGAACCAAAGAAGGAAGGATCAAAATCATCATTGCCTGACGGCGGATTAAAAGTCAGCTCAGGAATGCTGTTGTCCTGGTTTCCAGTGGATGAGCTGCTGCTAAAGCGCGAAGGATCAAAAAGCGCGTCATTGTTGTCATTATTTGTGTGAGTAGGGCTGAAATTATTATCCATAACAATCTCTCCATCTTATTAATTTGGCAGATGCTCATACTTATTATACTAAAAGATTTCCACAATTGCAATACAAGGTTTGAAATATCCATGATTATTTTATTGAAATTTTTTCTTTTCTCTATGGAAAGCGGAAAATGAACTTGCTTTTTTTTCAGATCAGGTGTATATTATTGCTTAGAGCGGATGATCCGTCAGTTATCCGCCATATTCTTATCCACACATATCTATAACAGAAAAGGATGTTTGTTAATGAAGTGTCTGAAATGCGGATACGAGGCTTCCGGCCAATTCACACAATGCCCGTCATGCGGAACCGTACAGGGCTCCCAGCCCTATCATTATTCCCCCACCCAACAGGCATATAACGCGGATCCTTCTCAGCATACCACAGCCGATACAATTGCCATCACCGTCGGAATTGTTGTTTCCGCACTGAGTCTTATTGCGGCATTTGTCATTTTGATAGGTTACAGTTCCTATCTCGCAACCAAAACCGCGGAGGAAAATGGTTTCGGAATTGACGCTTTCGACGATTTCGACTCGAACGAATATGACGACATTGAGGATTTCTTCCAGCACTACTACAGCTCGGACGCCGAAGATAATTCTGATTCAGGGCTGAATGTCCCCTTATCCTTCAACGAAAAGCTCTACAGCTTTTCCGAAGGCGAGGTGGAAACGGAGTATTCTGTTTCCATAACACAGACATACCGCGGAGAAGCCGCGCTGAAGCTGCTCGAAGGCGATATTCTTCCGACCTATAATGAATTCTCCAACGAAATTTACCTCGTCAGATTCAAAATTGTCATCACCAATCAGGACAAGGACGCCATCGTGCCTGCCCCGCTGGGAAATCCTGTTGCATACCGCGATGGGACGACCGGCATTTTCAGTGAAGGATACGATACCATTGAAAACCTCTCCTACGCCAACCGCAATAAATTGATTAAAAAGGGCGAAGAATTGGAAACATGGATGGCGTTCATCGTCAGCAAGAACGACAGCAGCCCCTGCGTCAGGTGGAATGCCGCTGTCAACCAAGAATTCCGCAACACAGGCAAGTCTATTTCCGATCCTGCAGAAGTCGAAGCGGGAGCCGCCATTGAAAAGACTTCCTCCGAAGCGCCGGCGGAAGAACCGGATTCCGTCGATTCCTCCAACTAATATGCAAATTGTTATTTAAATATTCTATATAACAGATTGGAATTTTTTGAAATGAACGAAAGCAATACAAACATGGAGCAGAACGATAAAAAGATTCATCTGATTACCGCTGTAACGGTTCTGATCGGGGCTGTCACTTCTGTATGCCTTTTGTTTTTCTTTGGCCGGCTTTTCAATTCCGGAAGCAACGACATTCCCAGGATTCTCAACGCACAGCAGATCGGAAATACGGATTCATCGGCTTTGATTGCGTGGAGCTGTTCGGATGACTCCGCCGAATTTCTGGTGAAATACAAAGCCGAGGATCAGACCAATTTCACCGAATTCAGAACCGCGCAACCATTTGCGGCGCTGCACGACCTTCAGGTGTACACCACCTATCAGGTTCAGATCCATCCGGTCAAAGGAAATCAGACGTATGAGCCTGTTTCCTTATCCTGCAGCACGGCGCCTTACTGCAAAGTGACGGCTGTCAATATTTCTGAAGTCACCTCCGACAGCGCGGTGATCGATTGGGAATACGACGGACTCGACAATGGTTTTTCGGTGATTGCCTATGCGCTGGACAAAAACGGAAAGCGTCATTTTACGACAGAAAAAAGCAGCGTTCCTGTCGGTGCCGCCAAAAAATGCACTATTGACGGACTTCTCTCCAATCTGACCTACACTGTCTGCGTTATGCCGGAAACAAAGTATTCCACGGTGGGAAAATCGAACTTTACAACAGATAAATATTCCAAAAAGTATAAAGAAATTAATTTAATACGTTTTGTTGTATGTCCGGAAGATTCTGCCAACTCTCTCATTGTCACCCCTGTCAGCAACCTGACGCGCGGCGATCATTTCAGGACATCCATGATCATCAATGGCAACGCGACGGCGGAAGATAAAGCGGATCTGGTGATTTATATTACGGATCAGGATGGAAACATCATTTCAGATGAAATCCAGCACGATGTTCCGCTTAATCCCGATAACCGTGCTTCCTACGGATACAGAATTCTCATGTCGGATTTTTCCGCGCCGACCACACCGGGAAATTATATCATTTACGCGGCTTTGGATAACGTCACTGTTTCACACACCTTCTTCAGCGTAACGCAATAGCCGTTGCATTGTACCTTCTTTTCTTCCTCACGCATTATTACGAATGGTAAATTGAATGAATAATATTACAAAACACCCTGATCGCATCTGTCATTTTCCGGCGATCAGGGTGTTTTATTCGCTACAGTATGTAAATATTACAATCTGTTATATCAAAATAATTAATTACAAATTAGAATATAATTGGATTGTCAACGGCAATCAAAGGTTGCTGGAATAATTCGGCGCTTCCTTTGTAATCGAAATGTCGTGGGGATGGCTTTCTTTCAGACCCGCGCCGGTGATTCTGATAAACTGCGCCTTGCGGTGGAGATCCTCAATGGTTTCGCAGCCGCAGTATCCCATGCCGCTTCTCAGACCGCCCATCATCTGGAAAATAGTGTCGGCAAGCACTCCCTTGTAAGGCACCCTGCCTTCCACGCCTTCGGGAACGAGCTTCTTCTGCCCGGTCTGGAAATATCTGTCGCTGGAGCCTTTGCCCATGGCGGCAAGTGAACCCATTCCTCTGTAGACCTTGAACTGTCTGCCCTGATAAATTTCCGTGTCGCTGGGCGATTCCTCACAGCCCGCAACCAACGAGCCAACCATTACCACATTGCCGCCCGCCGCAAGTGCCTTGACGATATCGCCGGAATACTTGATGCCGCCGTCCGCAATGACCGGAATGCCGTACTTATCGCACACACAGGCGACGTCATAAATCGCGGTGATCTGCGGAACGCCGATACCGGCGACAATTCTGGTGGTACAGATGGAGCCGGGTCCGATACCCACTTTAATGGCGTCCGCGCCGGCTTCAATCAGCTCTTCGGCGGCTGCCGCTGTCGCCACATTGCCGGCAATGAGATCGACGTCGGGGAATCTTGCCTTGATCTTCTTGACGCAGTTGATGATGCCGATGTGATGACCGTGCGCGGAATCCAGCGCAAGCACATCAACGCCGGCCGCAATGAGCATTCCCGCTCTTTCCAGAACGTCGGGCGTATTGCCTATTGCTGCGCCGACCAGCAGCCTGCCGGCCTTGTCGCGGGCGGAATTGGGGTATTGCACGGATTTTTCAATGTCCTTGATGGTGATAAGTCCTCTGAGAATGTTATCCTGATCGACGATAGGCAGCTTCTCAATGCGGTGCTGCTTCAGGATTTCCTGTGCCTGATCAAGCGTGGTGCCGACGGGAGCGGTAATCAGATTCTCATGCGTCATGAAATTTCTGATGGGCTGGGAAAAATCCTGTTCGCTCATGAATCGCAGGTCGCGGTTGGTGATAATGCCGACAAGTCTGCCGTCGGAGTCACAGATCGGGACGCCGGAAATCTTGTACTTGCCCATGAGCGCATTGGCTTCACCCACAAGATTATCAGGACCTAAATGGAAGGGATTGTCTATAACGCCGTTTTCGCTTCTCTTTACCCTGTCAACCTGATCGACCTGCTGCTCGATCGACATATTCTTATGAATAATGCCGATACCGCCTTCTCTGGCGATGGCAATGGCCATGCGCGTTTCGGTGACAGTGTCCATAGCTGACGTCATGATCGGAATGTTCAGGGTGATTTTTCTGGTCAGACGCGTGGTAATATTGACAAATTTCGGCTCAACCTCGCTGTGAGCGGGAATCAGCAGAACGTCGTCAAACGTAAGACCTTCCTTAACGAATTTTGTCTCAAAATTTGTGTTGAGCATACAAACAACCTTCCTTTCAGATGACTGGAAATGAACGGATCTGTGCCTTTCAGATACGCTTGTCCGAAAAGTACTATTTAAAAAATTATAACTCAGCAAAAATACTTTGTCAACATCAACTAAGCAAATCAATGGATATTCAGCCAATTCACCAAAAATCAGATGATATTGTAGACAGTGTTACACTTGAATGGCGTCGATTTTTCCGATAAAAAAACCACGCGGACAAAACCTGCGCGGTTTTTTTCTTTATCATCAAAGTGAATGACGGCCGGCGCTTTCCTTCCCCAACTTCTTCAGCGGATCTTTACGTCAATATACACCGGAGCGTGGTCGGAGAGCTTTCCGTAAAAATTCGGCAGGGCATAATCATAGCTCAGCACACTGGCTTTTTTCAGATTTTTGACCATGATGTGGTCAATCGAATTTTTCTTGTATGTACCGGCGGAATGCTTATAGCAGAATGTGGAAACATTACAGGCATACCTGCCGCTCTCATTGCTGACATATTCCTCAGCGATGGAATGACAATCGGTAAATCCCAGACTCTCCAGTGTCATGAATTCCCTTGACGTTGACTTGCAGTTAAAATCTCCCAAGACAAAGCACGGGCACTGATACGTTTCGATCAGTTCGTTGGCTTTCTCGTCAAGTATCGTCATCTGCTGAATACGCAAATCCGAGCTTCCGGGCATAACGACGTCCCTCTTCCACCACAAATGGGTTGAAAAGACCAGAAATCTGAAATCCGTCCCCTTCTTTTCAAAATAGCCCCACGTAAAGGATTTTGTATTGGAATTGTTGCCCCCTCTCGGATACTGCTGATCTCCGGCGGCAAGCAGCGTGACGATGTCGGAATTGTAAACAATCGGCGTACAGTTTCTCTCGGAACAGCCTACTTCATATCCGGACGAATACCTGTCCACATAGCGGTAATTTCCTCCGGTTGCGTTGATTTCCCTCAGCATGGCATTGGAATAAGCTATACGCATATTCAATTCCTGCAGCGACAAAACATCGGGCATATAAGCAAGATATACCTTCGCCATCTGTGTAAATCTGTTGATATTATAACTGTTTTCTCCCAGTGAATACCAACTGTTGTACGCGCAATCCCATACATTATTGGACATGATCCGCAGATCGGAATTTTCGTATCTATCAAATATCTGCTCTCCGTAGATATTCCCTTCCTGCGAATAACCGGAGGGAACGGGAATTTCCTTTGAAAAGAATGTATCAATGAGATAATTGATTGCATATCTGATGGCCCAGTCAGAGCCTCCCATGATATATAAATTCCCGTCATCCTGAATAATCCTGTAGTCCATCAGATCATACTTCTGATCGTAGAATTCCAGACTTTTGTCAAGCCGGCTTTTTCCAATAACAATCTTGTGTTCTATCTCGCGCGATGAATCGGAATCCTTGGTAAACACATCTATTCCGCAGTTTTTCTGAAAATAGCTTTTGAGATACTTGGCGTTTTCACGGCTGTCATAATACGTCTTATCACAATAATAAATGATGGAATAATCTTTCAATGGTCTGTCCGCAATCCTGATGTTGAGATAATGACCTACGTGTACGGCTGAATCAGGCACGTTAATAAGATAATTTCCTTCAGAGGAAGAGCCCATCTGTACGTACTCGGTCAGAAAATAATTCAGGGCGTCTATATTTGATTCCAGCGACCCGCATATGATGGAGATGCCGTCATTGTCAGTCTGAATGACATAATCCCCATATTTTAATGACGCGGAAGTGTCTGGTTTCGTATCGTAGATTTCAGCGGTTTTACGCCTGAATTCCTCCTTGATGGCTCTTACGCTGCATACCGATCCTTTATTGGCAGCGCTCTTGACGGAGTCCATCAACAGGCTGAACAGCTCGCTTCTTTCTGGGTTTTCCTCCGCAGGTGTGGTGCTTTCTTCGGTATTGACCGTCATCTCTGACATACTGCCATCGACGTCCGAATTCAGCATGGTCAGCCCTGCGTCAGCGATCTTAATGATGACGGATACCTTGTTTGACGCATTGTAAACTTCTGCCAGTCTGATTTCCGAATCAATTTTCTCTGTTACGGCCCTGATATAGGTAGTACATGGCTCGATTTCTTTGTTGATGATGACATTGAAATAATCGTTCATCAAATCCAGAAGAAAAGAATAATCATCATTTTCCGTTATTTCTTTGAATAACTCATCGGATATGATCATATTGCAGACCGGACTATCATCGGTCACAAGGAAAATATACTCACTATCCTGACTGGATTCATTGGTGCGGTCATTTTTACGGCCGCAAGCCGCACAATTGACAATCATCAGCATTACGAGCAGTAAGACGGATATCCTGTGTAACGCTTTTCGTCTTAACAATATGCGATTCATTCTTTCCATCATTCCCTTTTGTCTGTTTTCTTTTGTTTGTTCAACTTGAAAAAAATTATACCATCTTCCCTCCCTATTTTCAATTAAATCACTTAAAAAATTTTTGTATAATTTTTTAATTCTGTTTGATAAACGCCTGATATACACAAAACGCCCGTGTTTTTCAACATTCGGTAAAGACTTGTTGAAAACACGGGCTGATTTTTTATAAAGGCTGTATCAGATGCCGTATGATTTATTTGTCAGTGCTGTCCTGTGTGTCGTCGGGTGATTCGGAAATGTCGGTGCCGAGCATCTTCGGAACTCTCATACCCGCCATTCTGAATGTTTCGCTGAGAGGCGGCACCGACTGCATCAGGCCGCTGATGAAATTGGCAGTCGAAGTCTTGCCACCCTCTTTGCTGCCGCTGTCCCAGACAGTGACCTTGTCGATCTTGATATCCTTGACAGCTTCCACCTGCGTTCTGACCAGTTCTTCCATCTTGTCAGCGAGAATGAGCTGTACGGCGTCCTCAGCGCAGCCGCCTGCCGCCGCGACAATCTGCGCGAAACCGGAAGCCTGCTTGGTGAGGATCTCCTGCATACCTCTCGCCTGCGCTTCCATCTTGGCGTAAATGGCGTCCGCTTCACCGCGCGCCTTGCGGCGGATCATTTCAGCTTCCGCTTCCGCTTCTATCTCCATGCGCTGCTTCTCGATTTCCGCCTTGACGATGACGTCGGCCCTCTGCGTCGCCAGTTCTCTTTCGGCACGGGATTCCTCGGCGAGCTTCTGGGCAATATAGGATTCTTCCAGCGCCTTTGCCTTTGCGACATTCTCGGCGGCAGTCGCTCTTCTGGTCGCCTCGGCTTCCGCTTCGCGGCGGGTGGCGTCGGATTGGGCAATGGCGGCCTTCGCTTCGTTTTCACCGTTGATGGCGGTGGCGTTGGCGGAGGCAACATTGATTCTTTCGTCCTTCTGTGCGAGTGCCTGACCGATCGAACCGTCGCGGTTCTTTTCCGCGACGCTGATCTTGGCGTCGTTAATGGCACGCGCGGCCGCTTCCTTACCGAGAGCCTCAATGTAGCCCGATTCATCGGTAATATCGGTGACGTTGACGTTGATCAGCCGGAGACCGATCTTCTTGAGTTCGCTCTCGACGTTATGGCTGACCGCTTCAAGGAATTTATCGCGGTCGGTGTTGATCTCTTCGATTTCCATGGTGGCAATGACCAGACGGAGCTGACCGAAGATGATATCCTTGGCAAGCTCCTGAATCTCGCTCAGGCGCAGCCCGAGCAGTCGCTCCGCCGCGTTCTGCATGACGCCCGGCTCGGTGGAAATACCGACGGTAAAGCGCGAAGGCACGTCAATACGGATATTCTGGCGGGAAAGCGCGTTGGTCAGGTCGACATTGATGGATATCGGCGTGAGGTCGAGGTACTGATAATCCTGAATGACCGGCCACACGAATGCCGCGCCGCCGTGAATGCATTTGGACGACATTCTGTCGCCGTTCTTGTCGTTGCCTACCTTACCGTAAATGACCATGATCTTGTCAGAGGGACATTTGCGGTATCTCGACAGGACTACAGCAAACATACTGAAGATAAGCAGCGCGATAACTGCTAGGGTGATCATGACTTCTGATGGCATAATTTTTTGCTCCTTTTTTCATTAATTTATTTATAAAGCATTATGCTTTATCATACACTAAAATATTGGCTTATTTTGTTTTCAAATATTACTAATCATAATAAATGATTTTAAAATAACATTTTGAATAATTGATTTATTTCAAACAAGAACCCTAAAACACCAATCACAACAAAGAACCCGCCGATGATGCGCGTTTCCATCTGCCAACCGTCGTCCGGCTCGTCATAACGTCTGCACCACGATGGCTTTGACCTTTCTATCTGCCAGAACAGCATAGGTTTTCGCAGCATGAATAGTCCCATTATCACCATTGCAATAGGAAAAACAGAGAACAACATTGAAATCACATCCGAAAAATCATTCCGAATTATCTCTTTACATCATAATATTACATTCAGCCATTACTGTCCGAAATAATCCAGACCATTGTCAATGCAATATTTCTCAGCCGCGGAGCTTTTTTTGAGGTAAAGCACCGCGCCGCAGTCGGTAAACGCATCCTGGCCGATTGTCTGGATTCCCTCCCCCAGCGTCAGTTTTCCGAGAGAAGCGCAGCCATAGAAGGCATTGCTTCCTATCTCCGTCACGGAGGACGGAATGCTGACGCTCTTCAGCGATGTGCAGCTCATGAATGCCATATCGCCCACTGAGATCAGCCCGCTGTTGAGCGTGACCTTCTCCACGACAATATTTCCCGCAAACGCCCCCGCAATCTGGCGGACGCTCTTGGGCAGCTTCACTTCCGCTTTGTCGCCGTTATAGGCAATCAGAATGCCGTCGCCGACGGAGACAAATTTCTGCTCCGACTGCGCGTTCAGCCACGCGGTATTGTAGAACGCCATGCCGCCGACCTTCCGGATCGTCTGCGGAACGGAAATTTCCGTCAGCGAGGTGCATCCATAGAAGGCGCCGCGCCCGAGCGATCCGAGATTTTCGGGAAGCGTGATTGACGGCAGCGAAACGCAGTCTTTGAAGGCGTATTCGCCGACGTCGGTTATACCGGCATTGAAGGTGACGGTCCGGAGATTCTTACAGCCGCCGAAGGAATTGCTTCCGATACGGACTACATTCTTTCCGAATGAAACCGTCTGTATCTTGCCGTCGCCGGCAAAGACGGAATCGGCCGTTTCCCTGACCGGAATCCCGTAGATGGTGTCCGGAATCCTGACATCCGTCTGGGAAACCAGATGCTTTGTAATGACGACGTACTTTCCGTCGCTGCCGCTTACCGTGACATAATCAAACACCAGATTGTTAAAGTCAAACGGTTCGGCATATCCCGACGCGCAGCCCGCTATGATTGCCAGAGCCAGAAATGACGCCGCGGCAAGCAATGCCCTGACCAGTGCCGGTCTTTTTAAACCTTTCACGAAACATTCCTCCGATTACTGAATTCTTCCCGCATCATTCCATGCGGACAAGTCAATTATAGCATGGCACGGCCGGATTGACAATATCTATTGAAAAAATTATCGGCGATTGCTTCGTTTGAGCAGCTTTTCAGGGTTTTGCACATAGCTGTGTACCACGCTGCCGCAGTTCCGGCAGATCACATGGCTCAGCCATTGGCCGGACAACATATTATCGTATCCTGTCACCGCGCCGTATCCCGCCTGATAGCCGTAGACAAATTCCGTCCCGCCGCAGAAGGGGCATTGCTTCACCTGAATCGGATGATATTTCATTTCCATGATCATTCACCGTCTTTCTGTTCGCCTTCAGCCTGCGCCGGATCATTTTCTTTCCCGTTTCCGGCGTCCTTTTTCTTTTTGCTGTCATAGAGCAAGCCAAGGCACATTCCTAAGCCCATTCCGATACTCATACCGAGAGCCGTACTCTCAAACAATAAATGCCCCAGCATCATTCCGATGCTCATTCCGAGACAAATACCGATGGCCAGCCCTGTGTTGTCGTTGTCTTCTTTATCCTTCCGGACGTCTGTCTGGTTTGTATTTCCTGTTGATTGATCGGTGTTCTTCTTTTCCTTTGACATAAATAACCTCTTTCTTTTTCCTTCCAAACCTGCGGGCTTCGCCTTTCAGGCTTCCTTTTTTTTGGCGATAGGGCTGACCTTCAGCGTATTGCCGACCGCCATGCCGACCACCTCCACCGGTTCGCCGTATTTCAGCGGGCGGTCACATTCGGTCATGGCTTCGGCTTCGGTGAGCCTGCCCTGAATGATGACGTTGACCTTGCCGGTCCCGGACATATTCGCCGGGACGGTTATGTAGACCTCGCCCACCTTGCCGATGGCGTTTTCCATTTGCAGACTGCCGTTCTCATTGAGTGAAGCCGCCCAACGGAAGAACCACGCCACCAGCAGCAGTGCGAGCGTTCCCGCGATGAAGGCGGTGATGATCGCCGCCGCCGCGCTTCCGCTGAGCGAGAGCGCCGAAAGACCTGCCCATCCGCCCACAGCGAAGAAGGCGACGATTCCGCGCACCGTGAAGATACGCAGTCCGGAATCTCCGACGTTGACGTCGGGCGCATCCGGAGAATCGCTGCCGAAGACCCCGTCAATGCCGTTGTCGTCGGGCATATCGACGTCGGAATGTCCTGCCATTCCGATGAAAATCATGACCGTCTGCAATATCATGATCACTGTCGCGGGAATTGCCGCGCAGAGAAGCGCAGACCGCAGGGGGTCGGTTGCAAACCATTCTTTCATATGCCGTCACTCCTCCTAAATCCGCCTTACAACAGGTGCTTTGCCTGTCATCTGATTGAAAATCTCGTCCTCAAGATAAAGTGAAACCTCGTGGCAATTCGGACAGACCGCCGTTTTGATAGGATATGTCCTCATTTCGCGGTCATTGAGCTTGAATCCTGCCCCCGTGATGTGACCGCTCTCTATCATTTCCGTTCCGCAGCGAATGCATTTCCTCATTTTCTTCGAATTCCTTTCATGAATGATTTTCTGTCTTTCCTATTCCCTTTTTGATACTCTTTTCCTGTGCCTGTTCCGGCTCTGAAAACCTGTCCCCTTGCTGATACCTTTTTCCTGTCGAATCATTCGGTCTTTTCTTTGTCTGCTGCGGAAAATAAGAACATTTCTTCATCCTGATCGACCTTCTGGCCGGAATATTCCTCTCCCACGCCGATTTCGTTCATATGATAATTGCCGATAAATGCCCCCATGTGCTGTCCCCGTTGATAAAATTTTCCCGTTTGATAACCGGTTGAAACTCTTTGTTTCTGATAAATCCGCATCGCCAGAATGAGAATTGCCAAAACCGCCACCATGATGACAATTCCTCCGATGAAATAATAATTCATATTATTCTTTCCTCCTTACATTTTTTCCAGCTCGGCTTCCGCGCGTTTGCGAAGCTCGCTGCTCATATACGTCATCAGAATGATCCGCAGGGCGTCGTGAAGCCGCTTCGCCGCGTCGCTGACGTGACCGGTATAGCCCTCGCCGGCTCCGTGATAATCCTTGATTTCTTCGTCGATCACACTGTCCAGCCGGTCGAGAGTGAATGTCTCCAGCGGCTCAGTGCGCTTGATAATGTGGTATATATATATGTAGAGATCCGCGTCCTTGATGATGTCGTCGGACTGGTCCTCCACGTCCCCGTTGACACATTCCATCAGTCTGAGAATGTTCTCGAGCTGCATGGATTTGCGCAGCATATCGATAATGAGAATCCGGGCTACCTGACGCTCGCTGTATTTCTTGTCCACGGGCGACATGATCCAGCCGCGCTTGATCCAATTCTGGATCGTGGAGCCGCCCAGCCCTGTCATTTCGACTACCTGCGAAAGCATCAGCCCGCCGGTCACCGCAAACGCCGGACGTATGGCTTCAAAATCAATCAGCTCCTGATTGTCATTCTTCTCACCTATCATTTGATTCACCCTCAGGTTTATTTGATTATTACTTAAATTACTATGATTATAATACAGGTTCATATGATTGTCAATAGGTGTACTATGATTTTTTATGAATTTTTTTTTAATTTATCCAATAATTCTGACTTTCCTGCAAAAATCAAAAAGCCTGTCGTTCATTTTCATGGACAACAGGCTTTTTTGCGCACCAGATGCCATGATTTTTCCGCATTTTCTCTTGACAATTCCGACAAGTATGCTATAATTTGTTCATAGCACTGTTCAGTTTTTGATTAATTCAAGATTGTTCTGAACAAACATTTGTGAATAATAACAAGCGATGAGGTGTATTTATGGATTTGTCCAGAAAGCAATTCACCATTCTGGAAAAACTGGCAACTTCTAGAGGATCCTTTACGCAGCGTGATCTGGAAAGGGAAACCGGTCTTAGCCTTGGTACGGTCAACAAAACCGTCAAGGAATTAAGCGAGCTTGGCTTTATCTCCGAGGGAGCCATTACCAATGAAGGTATCAACGCGCTGGAGCCTTACCGCGTCAAAAGAGCGGTATTCATCGCGGCGGGATTCGGTTCGCGGCTGGTTCCCATCACCTTCAATACGCCGAAGCCGCTCGTCAGGGTTCACGGCGTGCGGATCATCGACCGGCTGATTGACGCCTGTCTGGAAGCCGGCATCAGCGAAATCTATATCGTGCGCGGATATCTTTCGGAGCTGTTCGATCAGCTCCTGTACAAATATCCGATGATCAAATTCCTGGAAAATCCTGCCTACAACATCGCCAACAACATCAGTTCGGCGCTGGTCGCCCGTTATATGCTCTCCAACGCATATGTATTTGAGGCTGATCTGCTGCTCTACAATCCAAAAATTATCAAAAAGTACCACTATACCTCGGACTTTCTCGCCATCAAGAAGCAGCGTTCGGATGACTGGTGCTTCCAGGTCAAGGACGGCATCATCATTGATGAAAAGGTCGGCGGCGAGGGCGACGACATCTGGCAGATGGTCGGCATCTCCTATTGGAATTCCGCCGACGGACACAGGCTTTCGCAGGATATCGCCGAGGTCTACGCATCTCCCGGCGGGAAGGAGCGGTATTGGGAGCAGGTTCCGCTGCTCTACTGCCGGCAGCATTATTCCGTCGAGGTCATGGCATGCTCGGCTGAGGACATTGTGGAAATCGACACCTTCAGCGAGCTGAAGGCCATTGACAAGATTTATGACGTTTAAATGTTTCATCCAATGAACAAATCAACGATGGAATATTACTTATATAATAGGAAGTGTATGAATTGATGGAAGCAATCAAACGAAATGTTTTATTAAACCCCGGCCCCTCGACCACTACCGACACCGTGAAATACGCGCAGGTCGTACCAGACATCTGCCCGCGTGAAAAGGAATTCGGCGACATTATGCGTTCGCTGCAGGCCGATCTGGTCAGGGTCGTACACGGAGATCCCGAAAAATACACCAGCGTGCTTTTCTGCGGCTCCGGCACACTGAATATCGACGTGGCAATCAACAGCCTTCTTCCCGAAGGAAAGAAGGTGCTGGTCATCAACAACGGCGCTTATTCCTCCCGCGCCGTCGAAATCTGCCAGTTCTACGGGCTGCCGCATATCGACCTCCGTTTTCCCGTGGACGAGCTGCCCGATCTCAGGCGCGTTGAAGAAACACTGAAAGAAAATCCCGATATCGCGCTGGTTCACACCACGCACAACGAAACCGGCACGGGCATTCTCAACCCCGTCCGGGAAATCGGCGCGCTGGTTCACCAATACGGCGCGGTCTTCACCGTCGATACCACCAGCACCTACGCCATGCGTCCCATCGACATCGAAAAGGACAATATCGACTTCTGCATGGCTTCGGCGCAGAAGGGACTGATGTCCTTCACCGGACTCAGCTTCATCGTGGGCAACAAGGCAATCATCGAAGCCAGCCGGGATTATCCCAAGCGTTCCTACTACTGCAATCTCTATCTCCAGTACGAATACTTCAAAAAGTACGGAGAAATGCACTTTACTCCCCCTGTCCAGACCATTTACGCCACGGTGCAGGCGATGAAGGAATACTGGCGCGAGGGCGAGGAAGCCAAATGGGCGCGTCATACGCGGGTCTTCAACGCCATCAACGCCGGTCTGGATGAGATGGGCTTCCGTCAGGTCATCCGGCCCGAATGGAGAGCGGGGCTGGTTTCCTCCGCGATTTATCCCGACGATCCCAACTGGAGCTTTGAAAAGGTGCATGATTACTGCTACGAGCGCGGCTTCACCATCTACCCCGGCAAGATCAGCACCGCCAATACCTTCCGGCTCTGTTCCCTCGGCGCGATCGACGAGGACGATATCCGCGATTTCTTTGTGGTATTCAGGGAAGCTCTCACGACATACGGCGTGCAGATTCCCGTAAAATATAACGATTGAATTTCAGAATAAAAAATAACAGCGCTTCATCGGCGGCGTCATTCAAAGAAAATGACCAATGCCGTGAAGTGCTGTTTTTGTGTTCAGGCGGGCAGGATGCTTTGACATTCTGTCCGCCTTCTGCTTGATCTATTCTTCGCCTTCCGCTTCCGTTTCCGCCGGTTCTTCCTCCAGCGTATTGTCTACCGCGTCTGTTTCCTCTCCATCCTCGTGCTTCACTCTCGCAAGCGCGACAACCTTGCCGCCGTCCTCGATCTTCATCACGCGGACGCCCTTGCTGGGTCTCGCGCACTCCCTGATCTCCCTGACGGCAATGCGGATAATGACGCCGGAGCTGTTGATGATGATGATATCGTCGTCGTCGTCCACCACGCGGATCGCCGCAACCGCGCCATTCTCGGTGCGGTAATTCTTGATGCCCATGCCGCCGCGGCTCTGCAGGCCGTAATCGGAGATGGGCGTGAGTCTGCCGTAGCCCGTTTCCCTGACGGTCAGCACCCTGCCGCCCTCGCGCAGGATGGACATACCGACCACCTCGTCGCCTTCGCGCAGACGGATGGCGTAAACGCCCGCGGCGGCGCGTCCCATCGCCCTCACGTCGTTCTCGTTGAAGCGGATCGCGTAGCCGCCCTTCGTGGCGACAAGCAGTTCATTGCTGCCGTTGGTCAGCCGCGTCCAGACAAG
>CADCON010000208.1 GCA_902803035.1 uncultured Ruminococcus sp. | reverse complement strand
CGACCGTCTGAGCATTCCGCTCATCGACGAGGAGCTTTCCGAGAAGGCGCTGGAAATGCTGGTTGACATCGACAGCGACTGGGTTCCCCACACCGACGGCGCGTCGCTCTATATCAGACCCTTCATCATCGGCACAGAGGACGCCCTCGGCGCGCACACCTCCACCGAGTACAAGTACATCATCATCATGAGCCCCTCCGGTTCCTACTACGCGGGCGGTCTGGCTCCCGTCAAGATTTATGTGGAAACCAAGTATGTCCGCGCGGTCATCGGCGGCACCGGCTACGCAAAGACCGGCGGCAACTACGCCGCTTCCCTCAAGGCACAGGACGTCGCCGCTGAGCAGGGCTACAGCCAGGTGCTCTGGCTGGACGGCGTGGAGCGCAAGTACATTGAGGAAGTCGGCGCGATGAATGTATTCTTCGTTCTCGGCGACGAAATCGTCACTCCCGTGCTGCGCGGCTCCATTCTCCCCGGCATCACCAGGAAATCGGTCATCGAGGTGCTCAGACACATGGGCTACAAGGTCACCGAACGCTTGATCACCGTTGACGAGCTGATCGAAGCCAACGAAAAGGGCGAATTCAAGGAGATGTTCGGCACCGGCACGGCGGCGGTCATTTCCCCTGTCGGCGAGCTGAAGTGCGGCGACACCATCATTCCCATCAACAAGGGCGAAATCGGCCCGATCTCCCAGATGCTCTACGACAAGATCACCGGTATGCAGTTCGGCAAGATCCCGGATGAATTCGGCTGGACTGTCGTTGTCAAATAATCCTTTGATTTCACAGTTCGTCATCTGTCATTCTTTTCTGTAATCAATAACAAAAAATCCGTGGCTGTCATTCCGATGGTTTCACGGATTTTTTATTTCTTTTTGATGTATTGACCTTTGGAAGAAAATATGCTATGATGAAGCCATGATGAAATTATATTCCATCAAAGGAGTGCTGTTTCTCATGAATGTTTTCAGAAAATTCGTTTTCCCCGCGCTGACGGGATTTGTCTCCGCACCTGTTTCCGCCGCGCTGAGCCTGCTGCTGTTTGTATATCTTCCCGGCAGCGTCCAGCGCGCATTTGACATGGATTCCATCGCGCTGCCCGTCATGATGACGCTGTCGGCTTTTCTTCTCTACGCGGCGCTGATGTACTCCATGAAATACAGAAGCGTCATCACACGCGATGATCAGGAGGAGAAGCCCGCTGTCTTCACCGCTCTGTTCCTCGCCGGTTCCGCGTTAGCGGCAGTCTGGGCGATGCTGTTTGCCTTCGCGTTCGACTGGAGCGGCGCCGCGACGCTTGTGATGATCTGCTACATGATCATCTGCGATCTGGTGGTCATTCTCGCCTTTACCCTGGTGCTGATGATTGTCAGGTGGCTGCTGTCGAGAATGGGAAAGAACAACGGCTTTCTGGACACCCTGAAATGGCGGCTGCCTCTCTCGCTGCTGTTCTTTGCGGTCGTATTCGCAGCCCTTCTTCTCTTCTGACAGCCGGCAAACGTCTCCCTGTTGAAACCAGAAACGGACAGCCCGCTTCCCTTCCATCGGTGCGGAAGGCGCGGCGCTGTCCGTTCTTGTTTTCCCGCCGGCGGAATGATTATCGCCTGGAAGCGGGACTGCGGGTGGTGATGGTCGTGGTCGTGGTCATCATGTCGTTCATGGTCGTGGTGGTCGCGGAGTGATCCGTCATGCCGTCGTCCAGATCGTCCAGACCGCGCTGAATGCGGTCCGCGCCGCGCTCGATCGCGTCGCCCGCGTCGTCAATGATCTCGCCCGCGCCGTTGATGGCATTCCTGCCGTTGGAGCCGTCATAAATGCCGTTCCGGTTCATGCCGTTGGAAGCTGTATTCCTGTCGCCCATACCGCAGCTTACGGGGAGAGCCATAAGCATCAGCGCGGCGGCGGCAGTCATCATGCGGAATTTTGTGTTCATTGTCGTACCGTCCCTTGCAGTTTGATACAGGTCTTTTTAAATCGCTTTCCCGCGCAGCCGGATGAACGCGAATTAAAAATTCCCGTAATATTTTTATCCGCCAACCGCAAAAGAATTCAGCCGCGCGTCATGCAATTTATGACGGCAGCGGGAGATTTTTCTTGCTTGCCATTCATATGACCGGCGGCGGAACCATTGATTTTTCCCAAACAAAATAACCGGTTACAAAATAAGACATATAATTTACAAAGCTGTTACAATTAATTAGAAAATGCTTAACCCACCGTCAGATAATTCAATTATAATGAATTATGATAAAACTTTCAGGTAGTTTATTACAGGCGATTACGTGCGGAAAAAAGGTGGTTCCCATGGCAGGAAAAGGTACGGGCAAGTACTATGCCCCGGTCTATCGGGCAAAAAAATCTCCCATGAAGCTCAGACGCGCTAAAATGATCAGACGCTGCATATTGATAACCGCCGCCGTGGCTGTCGTGGCGGTCATCATCGCCGCCGTCCAGATCAGCCGCAAGGACAGCGATTCCTTCGTCACCGTGGCGGCCTCGGAGCAGTCGCTTGCCGGCGTGACGGAGTATCCCCGCATAGTGAACGCGTCATCCCCCCTGCCGGCGGATTACGTGCCGGAGAATCTCATGTCGCTGGCCACGCTGCCGGACGGCGAGGATATCACTCTCCGCGCCGACGCGGCGGAAGCCTTCCTCGCCATGTGCTCCGCGATGTCGGACGACGGACTGGGGATTGTCCCGGTCAGAGGCTACGTTTCATATGACGAGCAGAGCGACGCGCTTACCGACATGGTCAACCGGCTGGTCGCGGAGGGCGCGGACGTGAATGAGGCGCAGGAAACCGCCCAGGCGGAGGTTTCCGCTCCCGGTGAGGACGAAGCCCAGCTAGGCACCTCCATCGACGTATCCACCGACCCCAACAGCACAGCCAATTTCCGGTACACCGATCAGTACCTGTGGATCTGCCGCAACGCCCATCGCTTCGGCTTCATCATCAGATATAACGACGCGGCGAACGCGCGGACCGGCGCGCAGGTCCGGCCGTGGCGTCTGCGGTATGTGGGCGTCGGGGCGGCCGAATATATTTTCTCCACCAACGCCTGTCTGGAGCAATACGTCGCGGAGGTAAAAGCTGACAACCCCCGCGCCAAACAGGTTGACTGACAGACATTCCCTTTTTTCTCCGATTCAGATTCACCATCAGGCAGACCCGTACCGGATTCCGGCGCGGGTCTGTTTTTTCTTCCGGCAGAAGCGCGTAGCGACGCAGTTTTTCCGCTTTCCGGCAAAATTTAAAAGTTTTTGTAAATCTGCAAAAATACACTTCCAACTTGCGAGGATATGTATTATAATAAAATAATAATATAATCAACCATTCGCTTACAACCGGTCAAATTGAAGGAGTATGATTTCAGATCATGAAAAACAAGGTACGTTTAAATGTCTGCGGCACCGACTATTACATTGCGTCGGAGGACGACGAGAGCTACATCAGATCCATCGGTGACGACGTCGACGCCAGAATGACCCAGATGATGGCGGGCAGCGACAGGGTTTCCACCACCATGGCAGCCGTTCTCTGCGCGCTGAGCTATGCCGACGAATGCAGAAAGGCACAGGCGGCAGCCGACGGACTTCGCAGCCAGATCAGCGCGTATGTGGACGACAGCGAACGCGCCCGTCTGGAGGCGGAAGAAGCCAAGCGCGAAATAGAACGCCTCCGCCGTGAGCTTCAGGGTTTGCGCCTTCGCCTTTCCGAGCTTGACGACAGATGACCGCTGCCCGGAAGGATTCCATCGAAATTCTCGCGCCGGCCGGTTCGCGCGAACAGCTCACCGCCGCCGTGCGCGCGGGAACCGACGCGGTCTATCTCGGAGCCGGGGGACTGAATGCCCGCCGCGGCGCCGAGAATTTTTCGGACTTCGCGCGGCTTCGTGAAGCGGTGGAATACTGCCATGCTTCGGGCGTCGATGTGCATCTCACCGCCAATATTCTGGTGCGGGACGACGAATGGGAGCAGGCGCGCCGGCTCATTGAGGACGCCTGCGCGCTCGGTGTGGACGCGGTGATCGTGCAGGACGCGGGTCTTTCGCGGTACATTCACGCTGTCGCGCCGGAGCTTGTCATGCACGCCTCCACCCAGATGTCGCTCCACACTCCCGGAGCTGCCGCCGCGGCAGCCGCAATGGGCTTCCGGCGGGCGGTGCTGTCGCGCGAGCTGTCCGGCAGCGAAATCGCCGCGATAACGGCGGTTTCTCCCATTGAAACGGAAGTATTCATACACGGCGCGCTTTGTATGTGCGTTTCGGGACAATGCCTTTTCAGCGCGGTTCTCGGCGGCAGAAGCGGCAACCGCGGGCTTTGCGCCCAGCCCTGCCGCCTTCCCTTCCGCGTGACGGGGGACAGAAGCGGCTTTGACGGCTGTATGAGCCTGAAGGATATGTCCCACATCGGGCATATGCCGGAGCTGCAGGCAATGGGTGTGCGTTCCGTCAAAATCGAAGGGCGCATGAAGCGTCCCGAATACGTTGCCGCCGCTGTGACGGCCTGCCGCCTGATGCGCGACGAGGGCGAAGTTCCTCCCGCTCTGGCGGAAAAGCTGGCGGCGGTATTCTCACGTTCGGGCTTTACGGACGGGTATTTCACAGGCAGACGCGGTCGCGCCATGTTCGGCACCCGCACCCGCGACGACGTCGTTTCCGCGTCGCCCGCGCTGCTGAATTCCCTTCACCCGCTCTACAAGACCGAATGCAGCCGCGTTCCGCTTCGCATGAAGCTCACCGCCGCCGACGCGGATTCACCCGCCGTCCTTGAAGCGTGTGACGGCAGCGGGCATTCCCTTTCCGTGACGGGCGACAAGCCCCAGAGGGCGGAAAAGGCTCCCTTCAGCCAGCCCTTCGCGGAACGGATCCTTGGCAAGACCGGCGGCACGCCCTATTATCTCGAAACGCTCACATCCGATGTAGGCGAGGGGCTGACGCTCCCCTCCTCCTCCCTCTCCGCCATGAAACGCGGAATACTGGAGGGCATGGATGTCCTGCGTCGCGCGGCAAGGCGCATTCCTTTTGACGACAGCGCGCCGGACGGCACACCCTCGCCGCGGAAGGAATTCGCGCCCGGCATTCCCGCGCTGCGCGTGGTCTTTCATTCGGCAGGGCAGGTTCCCGACCGCATGGAGGGCGTGAGCATGGCCTACCTTCCGCTTGAAACCGATGAGGAAACACTCGCCCGGATCGCCGCAAGGCTCCGCGCACAGGGCGTCATTCCCGCTGTGGAAGCACCCAGAGGTCTCTTCGGCGCGGAAAAACAGACAGAAAAATACGCCGTTCTTGCAAAAGACAACGGCATTATGAATATAATGATACATAACGCGGGGCTGATTCCCGTGATGAAAAGGGTCGGAATGACCCTGCGCGGCGGCTTCGGTCTGAATGTATTCAACAGCCGCGCTCTCGACGGATACCGCGCACTCGGCGTCGCGGACAATGAACTCAGCCTGGAGCTGACGCTCGGACAGATTGCCGCCCTCGGCTCGCTCCAGCCCAGAGGAATGATCATCCGGGGCAGAATTCCCATGATGATCACCCGCAACTGCCCCGCCGCGCTTTCCCCGAAAGGCTGCACGGGCTTTTCCAAACAGAATGAGGGGCCGTTCTGCTCCGTCACCGACCGCACGGGCAGAGAGCTTCCCGTCCTTTGCAGAAGCGGCTGCTCCGAAATATTCAATCCCGTGATGATGAGCGTCATCGGCAATGTCGCGGGAAAGACCCGTAACGCGCTGTCCCTCGACTGGGTAACGCTCTCCTTCACCACCGAAAGCCGCGAAGAATGCGCCGCGATCATTGCCGGCGTCCTGAACGGCGTCCTCCCGAAGGAACCCGGCATCACGTCCGGCTTATACCTCAAAGGAGTGCAATGAGCGCGCAGCTGCGCTGACTGAAAACTTAAATAATAAAAAAGTGATTGACAATGAAGAATGAATCCATTGTTCCGCTGGCGGAGTGCTCGCGGTTCTTTCTTCAATCGAAGAAGATTTATCGGTATCGCATGAAGAAAATTTCCGCAATGTCCGACGGCGAGATCATCCGCGCCTGTCATTATTATGTGGAGGAAAACGGCCTGACCGAAGAGTGGGATACATTCAGGGAAGCAAACGAAAATACCCTGAACCAGCTTAACCACTGATCACTAATCACTGACCACTAATGAACCGGGGGTATCCTTATGGACGGTAAAATCAGAAAATTCAGAATAGCCGCGGTTGCCGTCTGCCTGTCGGCTGCGCTGGCTATGACGGGCTGCGCCGCTTCGGAGGCCATTTCCGCCGGAAAGCCCTTCGGAGAGATCATGACCGCGCTCAAATACGACCTTTTCGGCTCGGACGACCAGAATTGCAGGCAGCTTGACCTGACGCTGCCCGTGCGCGAGGGATTCCGGCCCATCGGCAGCAAGTCCGCCTTCGCGTCGCTCCGGGACGAAACCATGAAGGACGTCTACCGGGAAATCGAAAAGGCGATCTTTCAGATATCCCCTCAGGCGGGCGCAGACGGGCTGTATGAGCTGAAATACGTCCGGCTTCCCTCTTCTCTGGAATTCGACCAGATCTACATCGTCAAGGAAGCGGTTCTCGCCGACCACCCCGAAGCCTTTTGGGTGCAGAGCAGCTACTCGGTTCACAACAATTTCCACGACGGCAATTTTCTCGTGCTGTATTCCCGGTTTTCGGCGGAGGAAATCTCCTCCATGTTCGATGAGATGAACCGGGAAATCATTCCCATTCTCTCCCGGATTCCCGACAAAGCGGGGGAACTGCTGCGTGAAACCATCATTCACGACGCGCTGGTGGACAGCATCTCCTATGACTTTGAGGCGGCGGAAAAGGACGATTCCTCCCACGAAGCATTCAATGTCTACGGCGCGCTTGTGAAGAAGAAGGCGGTCTGCACAGGCTACGCCGGATCGATGAAGCTGCTTCTCAATCTGGTGGGCATCGAATGCCGCACCGTGGTGGGAATGTCCAAAAACTCCGGGCATATGTGGAACCAGGTCCGGATCGACGGCGATTGGTACAACATCGACGTCACATGGGACGATTCGGCCATCGACAGCGACATATTGTACAGCCGCTACAATTACTTCAACATCACCGACGAACGCATTGCCATCAACCATAAGACCGGCGAGGATTACAGCCGGATGAAATGCGAATACACCGAGGACGAGGTCTACGTCACCACCGAGCTTTACAATTTCGACCTCGAAGAATGCACCTCGCTGAAAGCCAATTACTATGAGATGTACGCCCTCCACCTCAACGCGCTCAACGACGCGTCGATGGACATTATCACCCGGAAATTCATCTCCTCCGCGCAGGAGCGCAAGGAGCTTATCTATATCATCTTCGATGAATCCATCAACAGCGAGGAAGCCGAAGCGTGGCTCTCCAAGAACAACGGCACGACATATTCCGCTCTCGGCCGCAGTCTTTCCGCCTCCAATAAGTCCGGCTCCGCGCCCAAAATCAAAAACTGCAGTCTGGTGAGGATGTCATCGGGGGACGACGACATCTGGACCAATCTCTACGCCGTCCGGCTGATTTATTCATAAACGCCGGAGGATCAAATCTGACAATGAAAAGGAAGCGTAGGTAAAAAATGGGCTTTTTTTCCAGGGATATAGGAATCGACCTCGGCACGGTCAACACCCTTGTCTATGTCAAGGGCAAGGGCATCATGATACGCGAGCCTTCCGTGGTAGCCGTGGATATCCGCACCGATGAGGTGCTTGCCGTGGGCAATCTCGCCCGCGAAATGATCGGCCGCACACCCGGATCAATTGTCGCGCTCCGGCCGCTGACCGACGGCGTCATCGCCGACTTCAACATCACCGCCGAGATGCTCAAGCATTTCATCCGCAACGCGGTGCAGTCCAATCTCTTTTCCCGTCCGCGGGTCATCATCTGCATTCCCTCCGGCGTGACCGAGGTGGAACGCCGCGCCGTTGAGAACGCCGCCAGACAGGCCGGCGGCGGCGTGGTGGATCTCATCGAGGAGCCGATGGCGGCGGCACTCGGCGCGGGACTGCCGGTTGCCGAAGCCGCCGGCAGCATGATCATCGACATCGGCGGCGGCACCACCGACATAGCCGTCATCTCCCTCGGCGACATCGTCATCTCACGGTCGCTCCGCAAGGCGGGCGACGCCTTCAACGCGGCCATTCTCTCCTACATCAAACGCAAATACAATCTGCTCATCGGCGAACGCTCCGCCGAAGACCTCAAAATCAGCGCAGGCTCGGCTTTCCCCTATCACGGTGAAAAGCCGGTCGCCATCAAGGGCAGAAGCCTGATCGACGGGCTTCCCAAGAACGTCGTCATTTCCGGCGGCGAAGTGCGC
This sequence comes from uncultured Ruminococcus sp., assembly GCA_902803035.1. Taxonomy (GTDB): domain Bacteria; phylum Bacillota; class Clostridia; order Oscillospirales; family Acutalibacteraceae; genus RUG762. The sequence continues at coordinate 2,788 of CADCON010000208.1, read as the reverse complement.
GAAGCCCTCGCCGGACCGCTTGCCGAAATTGTCGAGGCGGTCAAGGAAACGCTTTCCGAAACGCCCCCCGAACTGTCGGGCGATATTCTCGACCACGGCATTATGCTGACCGGCGGCGGCGCGCTGCTGCGCGGGCTGGACAAGCTGATCTCGCAGGAAACCGGCATTCCGGTCAACGTCGCCGAGCATCCCCTTGACTGCGTCGCCGAAGGCACCGGCCGGATGCTCGACATCAGCGAAAATTCCTACTGGCGCATTCGCACTTAAGCGCCGCAGAGGAGGAAACGCAATTGCGTAACAGATTCAACTTCAGGGATTCCAATCTCAGGATATTTCTCACGGCTGTGCTTGTGATGACCTGCGTCATGGTTTATTCCATCGGCACAGACGGGCGAAACGATTTTGTTTCGTCGTTCGCCAGCATTATCACCGAACCGATACAGCGTGTCAGCGCGATGTTCTCCGCCGGATTCAGCGACTTCTCCGGCAATTTTGAGGATATCGAGCAAATCCGCGCCGAAAATGAGCTTCTCAGGAAAAAGGTGCGCGAAATGAACCGCCGCACCGTCGATTACAACGACCTCAAGACGCAGAATGAGCAGTACCGCAAGCTGCTCGGTCTGAAAGAGGAAAACGATATGTACCAGTTTCTCGCTTCCACCGTCATTTCAAGGGATGCGGGCGACTATTACGCCGGATTCACGCTGGACAAAGGCTCTGCCGACGGCGTGGAGCTGTACGACCCGGTCATTACGGCGGACGGTCTGATCGGCTACATCTCCGGACTTGGCATTACCTCCTCCAAGGTCACCACCATTCTCAGCCCCGGACTTGAGGTGGGCGCGGTGGACAAGGACACCCGCGACGGCGGCACGCTTTTCGGCGAGATATCCGCCGCCAGAGAAGGCAACACCCGCCTGAATTACCTCTCACGCGACTGCGAAGTCACTGTGGGCGACATCGTCGTTACCTCCGGCTTCGGCTCCGTCTTCCCCGCCAATCTCATCATCGGCAACGTAAAGGAAATCCGCGCCGAATCCGAGAATATCTCGCTCTTCGCGGTGGTGGAACCGGCGGCGGACGTCACCGGCTGCACCGACGTCTTCATTATCACCGAATTCGAAGGACAGCGCAGCGTGCGAAGGGATTCCATCGAAGGCTATCAGACCACCGATGAACCCGTTTCCAGCAAAGGCGACTGACGGTCGGCGGCATATTTTAGAAAGGTGGCCTGAAGGATGCTCAGACTCAGCGGAACCGCACAAAAATATATCGTTTACGGCGTGGAGCTGTTTCTGGTGTATATCATTCAGTTCACGCCCTCGCTGCTGCCCCGCCTTTTCGGGGAAGTTCCCATGCTGCTGACGGTCTGCGCCGTCAGCATCGCGGTCTTTGAGGGGGACATCACCGGTATGTGGTTCGGCATGACGGCGGGATTATTCATGGATATCGGGAGCACCGCGCCCTTCGGCTTCTGGGCGTTGGTGAATATGACCGTCTGCTACGGCGTCGGTCTTCTCGTGATGTACTGGATGAGAAACAACATCGTCACGTCGGTCATTCTCGGCTTTATCGCCGCCGCGCTGGCGGCATTCGTCCAGTGGCTCTTTCTCTCCGGCAGCCGCGACATCCTGTATTTCGTCCCCCACATTCTCCTGCCGCGGGCGATCTACTCCACCGCGGCGATGCCGGCATTCTTCTATTTCAACCGTGCCATTACCACCCGTCTTTACGACGATTGATTCTTTATCGGAAACAGGGGGAGAAACCGCATATGTCAGCCACTATCATTATCAGACCGGAGGGGGCGTCCGGTAGAAAGCTCACGCTCAGGGATGTGCTGCCGGAAGAGCTTTCCTACGGCATTTCCGACGAATACGGCCGTCTGGACGAGGGAAAAGAGGGCGAATACACCCTTCTCTTCGACCCCGAAAACATCGGGCGCGGCTTCCAGATCAGATTCGACGGCACGACCACCGAATTCCGCCTGAATTATCCCAACAGCCGCCACGACATCGAGCTTTGCTATATGATGGTCGAACAGGTGCGCCGGATGCAGGGCGCGGATTCATTTGAATATGAAGGGGAAACCGTCACACCCGACCGCGTGGAACAGATGATCTCCCGCGACGTCGAAGCGACGGTGCAGGCGCTGAAGCTCTGCGCTGAAAAAATCAATTCGGGCGAAACCAGATCGCTCACCATCTACGGGGTGGTCAATCCCCTCGACATTTGGCAGAAGGAGCTGGAAATATTCGGCTGCGATATTGACCGGTTCGGCGAATGGCTCAACGAAAGACAGCAGATGGACGTTTACTATGCCGTTCCTCATTTCTATGAGAAGCCGGACGGCAGCGTCTTCGGCGCGTTTGCGCTGAAGGCGGGCGTGACGTCAGTCGTGCCGCTCAGCCCGGCTCCTTCTCAGAGAATGAAGGACAAAATCAGTGTCAGCCAATGGATTGTGATGTTCGGCTTCAGCGATGACCGGGAGCCCGAAGGCTTCCCCGCTATAGAATACGGCGGCCTGACGCAATACATTCAGAAGGGCGGCTATTACGACGCCGGCCACGCCATTATAAAGCTGACCGACAGCGACATGGAAACGCTCCTGACCCAACAAAGAGCCGATATTTAGCGTGTATATATTCTAAGGCGCGAACGCGCCTTCCGAAACTCCACACTCCACACTCCACACTCCACACTCCACACTCCACACTCCACACTCCACACTCCACAGAAAAAAGGAGGCTTGTCAATTGGACGTCAAACTCATCTATAAACGCTGCGT
>CADCON010000207.1 GCA_902803035.1 uncultured Ruminococcus sp. | reverse complement strand
CTTATTCTTGAGCCGGAGCTGCAGTTCCGCTCCGACACGGCGGGAAAGCTCCACCGCCTGCGCGAAGGTGAGCTTCCTTAAGTCTATGCCGTAATGCTTCTCCTCGATCGGATTGCCGGTAAGCGCGGAATTCAGGCGCAGTATCTTATCCTGATAATTGTTCTGCGTGCAGTATTCCAGACACTTCTCCAAAAGTTCATTTGCTTCGACGTGCCTTCCCTGCGCGCGGTAGAGATCCGCCTGCTCGATGGCGAAAAGCTCATAGGCAAAGAACCACAGTCCCTCGGTGCGCTTGAGGTGGAAATTCGCGCGGTCAAAATTATGCTGCGCTTCGGCCAGACTGTCTTTGCGGGCGACCAGTCCTCTGTCAAAATAATAGAAGAACATATCGTCATCCCACAGGAAGTAGCTCGGCTCGCCCTCCGGGAAAATCAGATGATAGAGCACAAGCTGCATTCTGTTGAGATAGAGCTGTGCGTTGTATTCGACGCCGAGCTTGATGTAACAGAGGGCAATCATGCCGTAAATCTTTGACATATTGCAAAGCTCAAGCTTGTTTTGATTGAGGTTCTTCATGATACGCACAGCCGTCACCAGCAGGTCGCATCCGCTCTGGTAATCCTGGGCAAGCATGGCGTTGACAGCCATATTGTAAAGCGACTCACCCATATTTTCAGGCTTGCCGAGCTTGTACCAGATTTCCATCGCGTTATTGAAATAGGCGTTCGCTGCGTCAAACTGCTCGCTGACTATGCGGTTGTAGCCCAGACCGTTGTAGACGTTGCCCATTTCGGCAAGGTTGTCCTCCTTGCTGAGAATCTCCAGGCTCTTCTTGTAGAAGTGATCGACAGCCGGGTAATAGCCGAATCCGGAGGAGAACACGACATTCTTTTTGAAAGCCCTGAGCTTGACCTGATCGTTGCCGAGCATTTCGGCGAACATCATGCCTTTCCTGTAATGCTCATGCGACTCACAGAATTCGGGATCCACGTCATAATAAGATCTGTCGTTGCCAAAACAGAAAAGATAAATATAGGCTAAATGATTGTAATAATGATAGCTCTCCGCGGTTTCCAGAAAATTGGGTGAGGGGGTGAATTCCACATTCCACAGGTACACATTGGCCCAGCAGCGGAATTTGACCATGCATTTCAGAAGCTCCGTCTTGAAAATAAGGTATTCGTTGCCGCTCTTCTTGGCGAATTCGCTGCAGTCCTCCGCGTATTTCTCGGCGAGCTTATCCTGACCCGCGCAGGAATGACAGAGCGATACAAGATAGGTGTATTCAAAATTAAAGCGGTCTACCAGTGCTTCATCCGCGTTCGTGCTGATAATACCCTTGCGTTCATCGCAGATGGTGAGCGTCCGGGGATAATTGCCGAACTTGAAATTGGCGTTGGCATAAAGCCGGTAAAAACGATGGATCGATTCATCGTCGGCAGTGATATCACCCGCGTCAAGCGACTCCTTGATGATATCGCAATAGTAAATCGCCTGCTTCATCGCGCCCATCTCGATCATATTGCTGATCAGCACCAGATATCTGTCGAAATCCGCCGGGGCAGGAACAAAAACATCATCCTCATCCGCGACATTTCCGGTGCCATCAAGACCCCAGTCCTGCACCATATTCTTGGATTCAAGTATCACGAAAACATCGTTCTTGATGGCTTTGATATGATCAGGAACGACATACACCTCGTTGATGGTGCAGATAAACGCCATTTTATTGTTCGGATTTTCGGTGATGATGTGATAGAAGAACTCATAGAATGAGAGCGACGCGTAATGCACCCTGTTCAGAACGATGAGAAGCGGAATCTTCTGGGACACGTAATTGAATATGTCAACCAGACCCTTGAGGAACTTTTCATGCTCATAGTCGTTCTCTGTCGGGATTACTTCCTCCGTATGCTGACAGACGCCGTTTTCCCTGTACTGGGTATAAAGTACCTTGTGCAGCGAATAGACGCCGGCAGCATCCAGAAACTCTTCAAAGCTCTGCTCCGCGGCAAAATACCTTTCATAAAGAGCCACCACCCAGTCCATCATCGGACTGTATGCCGCCTTGATGACGCCTGGCTTGAAATCGTGATAGAGAATCTGAACGATATTGCCGGACTTGAGCATCGCGTTATTCACAGAGTCGAGCGGTATGGAAAAGGTATTGTAATACTTGAAGAAGCTCACATTATGGACTTCGTAATACAGCTTCTGAAACACGAAATCCACAAGGTCGCCAATGTATTTTTCAGCATTTGAACTCAAATGAATCACCCCTTGTCATTTGTTACATTATACCAAATTATTATATAAATAGCAATAGATTTTAAAAAATAATTATAACAGCAGTTTGAGATTTCTTCAATATCATAAAATTTCTACCTTTTGAACAATTTACTGTCACAGCTTTTGCGTATTTTAAATAAAAAGGGCGGAGACTTTACTCAAAGTCATCCGCCTCATCAGACAAAATGCAGGAGCCAGCGCCGCTATCGTGCTTATGAATGACCCTTGATTTTGTTCATTGCGCCCTTTTCCAGACGAGAAACCTGCGCCTGCGAAATTCCGATTTCGCGCGCGACCTCCATCTGGGTCTTCCCCTGCATGAATCTCAGAACGAGAATGCGTTTTTCTCTCGGCGACAGATTCCTCAGTTCCTCCCTGAAAAGAATCTCATCCACCCAGTTGCTGTCATCATTGTTGTCGCCGATCTGATCCATTACATAAATCGTGTCGCCGCCGTCGGAATACACCGCTTCATAAAGTGAAACCGGTTCGGCGATCGCCTCCAGCGACAACACCACATCCTCCCGCCGGACGCCAAGCTCCCGTGCAATTTCTTCTACGCCCGGCTCGCGCCCCTGCTCGCTCATCACGCGCTCCTTGATCTGCATGGCCTTGTACGCGATATCGCGCATGGACCGGCTGACGCGGACGATATTGTTGTCCCGGAGATAACGCCTGATCTCCCCTATCACCATCGGCACCGCATAAGTGGAAAATTTCACGTCCAGATTTGTATCAAAATGATCAATCGCCTTGATCAGTCCGATACATCCCACCTGAAACAGATCGTCGGGATTCTCTCCCCGGTTGGAGAAACGCTGAATGACGCTCAGCACCAGACGGATATTGCCCTTGACCAGTTCATCGCGCGCCTGTCGGTCGCCCTTCTGCGACCGGATGAGAAGCTCCGTCTTTTCCTCTTCGCTCAGCAGCTTCAGATCGGCTGTATTCAGCCCGCAGATTTCGACCTTGTTGTACTGCACAATTCTTCCCCCCGTAATGAATTATTACGTCTGAAGTATTGGCAGTATGAGCGCAAAAATACATCTGCGAGTCTTCCATTTTTATCCGTTGAGAAGATAAGTTGCGCCGTTGAGGTATGCCGCGAACACCAGCCAGAAAAGATACGGTATCTGAAGCAGGGCGGCCGGAAGGCTGATTTTGCGGAATTCCGCAGTCATTTTCACTGCCGCGGCCAGCAGCACGATCAGCCAGAGAAACGCCGCAAGACGCATTTCAAACCAGAAGAACAGGATCGGCCAGATCAGATTCACGCCGAGCTGGACAAAATAATACCACAGGGCGTCAGACCTTGCCGCTGCGGGCTTATCGGATGTCAGCACAAGGTAAGAGGATATTCCCATCAGTGTATACAGTATGGTCCAAGCAACAATGAATACCCACGCCGGCGGGCTGAGCGGCGGCATGAAAAGCTCCCTGTAAGCGGCAAATTTTCCCGTCAGAGCCAGAATCACTCCTACCGCGCTGCCAAGTCCCAGTGGAATCAGCAAAGAAAAAAGCAGCGGCCTGAGTTGAATGGTCTTGATAAACTTCATAATGCATTCCTCCCGCACCGGCAGAACCGGTGATATGATACATCTGAAGTATATGATTTTTCATTCGGGAAAATGCACCGCTGCTTGTCATATTACGCTTCGGAAGCAAGCATTTCCTTCAGCTCGTCCAGTGAAATAACCTTCACGCCCAATTCCTCCGCCTTGGTCAGCTTGCTGCCCGGATTTTCTCCGGCAAGAAGGTAAGAGGTCTTTTTGCTGACCGAGCCGGACGCCTTGCCGCCGTTGGCAAGAATCAATGCCTTCGCTTCCTCGCGGGTCATTCCCTCCAACGTACCGGTAATGACAAAGGTAAGCCCCGCCAGCTTTTCGGATGCTCCGACGGATGTACCGCCCAGACGGGTCATATTCACGCCGAAGCCCTCCAACCGTCCGATCAGCTCACCCGCGTGTCCTGTGGAAAAATAATCCTCCACCGCTTCCGCCATGATTTCCCCGAAGCCGTCAATCGACGCCAATGCCGCGGCATCCGCTTCCATCAGCGCGCGCATGGATCCGAACCGGTCGGCCAGCAGCCGCGACGCGGATTCGCCGATGTGGCGTATGCCAAGGGCGAAAATCAGCTTATACAGGTCGTTGGATTTTGATTTTTCGATCGCCGCAATGAGATTCTGCGCCGATTTCTTGCCCATGCGTTCGAGCGAGGCGATATCCTCCAGCGTCAGCGCGTAGATATCCGCCGGGGAATGAATGAGCCCCGCAGCGATAAGCTGGTCGATGACCGCCGGTCCCATACCTTCAATGTCCATTGCGTCACGCGAGGAAAAATGAATGAGATTCCGCTGAAGCTGCGCCGGACAGTCGGGATTCAGGCAACGAAGCGCCGCTTCGTCCTCCAGCCGGAACACCCTCTCGCCGCAGGAAGGGCATCTCTCCGGCAGGATATACGGCTCCCCGCCGCCGTGAACCGCCACGGAAACCACCTCAGGAATGATCTCCCCCGCCTTCCGCAGCACGACGGTGTCCCCGATACGGATGTCCTTCTGGCTGATGTAATCCTGATTGTGAAGCGATGCGCGGCTGACCGATGTTCCCGCGAGAAGCACCGGATCAAAAATGCCCGTCGGGGTCAGGACGCCTGTGCGTCCGACCGTCACCTCGATATCCCGCAGCACGGTTTCCTTCTGCTCCGGCGGATACTTGAAGGCCACCGCCCATTTGGGGAATTTCGATGTGACGCCGGCGGATTCCCGCAGTGCCAGACTGTCTATTTTCACCACCGCCCCGTCGATGTCGTATTCCAGCGAACCGCGCTGCCCTCCGATGGCTTCAATCGCGCCTGCCACT
>CADCON010000206.1 GCA_902803035.1 uncultured Ruminococcus sp. | reverse complement strand
CGGAAACAGCTCCCTCGGGCTTATTCATCATAATGTAGAGGTACTTCCTGTAGTACAGCTCAACGCCGCTGACGGCGATCGAGTGCTCAGAGGGTTCAAGCCTGCGGTCGATGCTGCGGCAGATCTCACCGTCAACGGTTACCCTGCCCGCCCAAATCATCTTGCGCACCTCGCTGCGGGTGCCAGCCCCCTGTGAAGCCAGAATCTTATCAAGCCTTTCCACCAGTTATCACCCCGACAAAATCAATGCCGCGATGACCCGGCAAAGCCATGACATATCTCTAAATTACCCCATTATTCTATACTAATTCATTCTAAAAATCAAGTAAATGGGAATCAGTAATATAGCTAATTTTGTTGTTCACAATTTGTCAATAATGTTCGTGAACGCCGGATTTCAGGGATTCCCCGTTTTTTTGTTGGCAATGTTATCTATGTAATCCTATTTTTCCTCTATGTTTTTTTACGCATCGTTAAACATTCACAAATTCCAAAGAGAAAAATCTACGGCAGATTCCGGCCACACAGCCGATGAGACGCAGGGAAACGCGGAACCGGCGGCCGCGCCCGGACGAATTTTTCCATCGCGTATTGCCCGCCGATTCCGCGTTTATCAATGTGCATTCTACTGTTCTATCTGGCTGCCGAGGAAGCCTGCCGCCACTTCAGCCGGCTTGCTCCGCATTTCATCGGGGAGCGACCCGTTCTCACCCGCCAGAAGAACGACCGCACCGTTGAGATCGCCCGCGGAAATAATCGGGAACACGCAGGCTGCGGCGGCGTCCGCTCCTTCCACCGGAAGGATTCTCTCCTCGCCCTTTTCACGCGCGTAATAAGGCGTGCGGGCGTCCATGACGCTTTCCAGTTCGGGAGTGATACGCCTGTCGAGATACTCCTTTTTCGGTACGCCCGAAGCGGCCACCACGTGGTCCCTGTCGCAGATAATCGCCGGAAAGCCCGTCGAGCGGGCAATAATGTCGGCATACTGAGCCGAGCAGGGATCAAGCTCCCCTATCGGCGAGTACTTCTTGAAGATCACCTCGCCGCCCGCGTCGGTATAAATTTCCAGCGATTCGCCTTCCCTGATCCGCAAGGTGCGGCGTATCTCCTTTGGAATCACCACACGCCCGAGGTCGTCTATCCTTCTCACAATGCCTGTTGCCTTCATTTTATGATAACTCCTTTTGCCTTCAGATTATTCATTTGATTTCTCTGCCTGATCCAGAGCCTGCCAACCGTTCCCGGAACGGACGGAATGACGCACACAGCCCGGATTGCCGGCCCAAACGAAGTCGAACCACAAAGTTTTCCTTGGAATCCCGGCAGGATTTGGCGGAAAATGCCATCGGGCGGTATGCGGAGAAATTCGCCAGCAGGCTTTTATGCGTCATGAATTATTATTCCGTCTTTGGCTGAAATTATTTACTGCCGCGGGAGAAATGATGCGATTGACAAAATCAACCAGATATGCTATCATGTCTCTGGAATAGCATTATCCCGAATAATTGACAGAAGAGGTTTTTTTCCATGAAAATCAGAAGAATCATCGCGTTGCTGATGGCTTCGGCATGGCTGCTCTGCGCGGCGGGATGCGGTCAGAAAAAGGAAGGATTCTCGTCGGATTCGCTCTGCCTGAATTGCGGCGGCACCGCCTACCGCGTCGGAGAGAAGGCGGACAAGCTCCTGAGCGCGCTCGGCACGCCTTCAAACGTCATTTCACAGACAAGCTGCCATTACGGGGAAAACGGCGACGAATACACCTATGAATATTATTTTTCCGACCTGCCCATCTCCCCCGCGACCGTTTCGGCAAGCGACGGCACAGCCATTCCCGACGGCTCCGTCGAGCTGCTGAGAATTCACACCGTCCCGCTCAGACCCGGCCAGCAGTACATCTGCGACATCGACTGCTGCACCTCCCGGTATTCCACCGACAAGGGCATCACGGCAGGCAGCGGTAAAGCGGACATGATCAAAGCTTACGGCAGCGGCTTTGTCGATGAGGGCGGCGGCTACTTCACCTATTACGACGGAGAGCCACTTCCCGACACGCCCCGGCTCATGTTTTACATCGAGAATGACAAGGTCGTGTTCTTCAGCATCTCGGCAGCCATCAATTTCTGACAATTCCTCACGCCAAATACAAAAACAGCTCCCTGCCCGAAAGCAAGGAGCTGTTTTTTTCATTCCGGAAAGCCGCGTCAGGCAGCCTTTGAAAGCGTCTTCCCGTCAAAGCCGTGGATCCAGTCGGAAAAGAGATAGTAGAGAAGATAGATCACCGAGCTGATGAACCATGTGAGGGGATACGCCCAGAAGAGCAGAATAATGCTGTGCGAAATCCTCATGGCCACCGTGACAACGATCACGCGCAGCACACACCAGACCGAGAGCATGACAAACATCGGCACAAAAGCCTTTCCCGCCCCGCGGCAGACGCCCGCGATACAGTGCGAGAACGCCAGCAGGCAGAAGAAGAGCGACTCTACGCGGCATTGCGTGACGCCGATGGCGATCGACTCCGGTTCATCCACAAAGGCGGCGACAAACGGGCGGGCAAAGACGAATATCGTCAGCCCGATACCCTCCGCCAGCAGCACCGAAGTAATAATGCCGAACCGCGCGCCGTATCTCGTGCGGTCGTACTTTTTCGCGCCGAGATTCTGACTGATGAAGGTGGTGAGAGCCATCGAGAAGGACATGATGAGCAGGAAGGCGAAGCCCTCAATGCGGGAATAGGCCCCGCAGGCCGCCACTCCCACATCGCCGAAGGTATTGATATTGGTCTGCACCAGCACATTGGCAAGCCCTATGACCGAATTCTGCACGCCGGAAGGAAGACCCATGCGGAGAACCTCGCGGAGAATGGCGCGGTCAATCCGCAGCTTTCTGAGCTGAAGGCGGTAGACCGTGCCCTTTCTGGTGAGCTGCCCCAGACAGAGCAGCGCGGACGCTCCCTGCGAAATGGTGGTGGCAATGGCCGCCCAGCGGACGTCCAGACCGGACACGCCCACGAAAAGCCAATCGAGAAAGACATTCAGCGCCGAGGAAAAGAGCAGATAATATAGCGGCCGGCGGCTGTCGCCCACGGCGTTCATGATGCCCTTGAGCGCGTTGTACATGACCGCGGCGGGCGCGCCGAGAAAGTAGAACCAGAAATACGTCACCGACAGCGGCAGGACGTCCGGATCAGTCTTCATCAGCCGCAGAATGACAGGGGTCAGCGCGACGCCCGCCACGCACAGAAGCAGGCTGCCGATCAGCGACACCAGCACATTGGTGTGAACCGCGCGGGAGACCTTTTCCCTGTCGCCCGCGCCGAAATAACGGCTGATGACCACGCCCGCGCCCATGGAAACGCCGATGAAGAAGCTGATGAACAAAAAAATCAGGCTGCCCGACGAAGCGACAGCCGCAAAAGCGCGATCTCCGAGATAATGACCGACAATCCACGCGTCGGCGGTGTTGTAAAGCTGCTGGAAAAGCTGGCTAAGGAATATCGGAAACGCAAAGGAAAAAATGACGCGCGCCGGGCTGCCTTCGGTCATAAGCACCGAATCCCGGCGTCTGTTTTTCAGGTGAACCTTGATAGATAACGGATGCATGAGTGTCCTTCTCCTCACATCTTCAAAAGGCGGGCGTCTGTCTGTTGCCAGATACCATCACAGGAAACCGGCTGACAATCAGTGATGACGCCAGCGTCAGCGGGAAGACATGAAAACATAAAAATGAATAATCAAAAAAGAGGCCGATCAGTTATTGCTATTCTTTGCGGTGTTGATAGACGTAATCAAAATACGCTTGATCTCCAGACAGTCGTTCAGCATAGAAGCTGCCATGCTATCGTCTAAATAGTCTGACTTCTGCAAAATGTGAAGCCAATACTCTGTTTCGGCGGTTTCCTTCAATGCTATATGGAGCTTGGCAATAAAATCGGCTTTGCTGTTACCGTATTGTGCTTCATTAATGTTTGCACCGACGGAAGTGCCGCTTCACATAATCTGTCTGGCTATAATGGTTTCATGCTTTGTTTCCGAAAGATAGCGGTGCAGTTTCACGATTCTCGCGCCAAAATCAATGGATTTTTCAATCAAAATATTTTCTTTCATAAAATCACCCCATTTTATGAGATGGAAGTATAGCTTACATAATTATTTTTCAATTTTCAGTCT
>CADCON010000205.1 GCA_902803035.1 uncultured Ruminococcus sp. | reverse complement strand
CGCTCTTGACGAGCTGAAAACCGTCATGGGCAAAAAGAAGGTATTCATCGTCACCGACCAGTTCCTCTTCAAGAACGGGTTCACCAAGTGCATTACCGACAAGCTCGACGAAATGGGCATTGTGCACGCCACCTTCTTCGACGTCGCTCCCGACCCGACGCTTGCCTGCGCGCTGGAAGGCGTCAAGCAGATCCGTTCCTTCGAGCCCGACTGCATTATCGCTGTGGGCGGCGGCTCGGCGATGGACGCCGGCAAGATCATGTGGGTGCTTTACGAGCATCCCGAAGTGGATTTCAATGACATGGCGATGCGCTTCATGGATATCCGCAAGAGAGTCTACACCTTCCCGCAGATGGGACAGAAGGCGTACTTCATCGCCGTTCCCACTTCCGCCGGCACCGGCTCGGAAGTCACCCCGTTCGCTGTCATCACCGACGACGAGGGCATCAAGTACCCGCTCGCCGATTACCAGCTCATGCCCAACATGGCGATTGTGGACGCGGATATGCAGATGACCGCGCCCAAGGGACTCACCTCCGCTTCCGGCATCGACGCAATGAGCCACGCCCTTGAAGCCTACGTGTCCGTCATGGCGACCGATTACACCGACGGTCTCGCGCTTCAGGCGATCAAGACGATATTTGAATACCTGCCGCTCTGCTACGACGACGGTAACAATCAGCCGTTTGCCAGAGAGAAGATGGCCAACGCCGCCACCATGGCGGGTATGGCGTTCGCCAACGCCTTCCTCGGCATCAATCACTCGCTCGCCCACAAGCTCGGCGCCTATCATCACATCGCGCACGGCATCGCCAACGCGCTGGTCATGCCTTACGTCATCCGCTTCAATGCCGCCGAGGTTCCCACCAAGATGGGCACCTTCTCTCAGTACGACCATCCCAAGACGCTCAGAAGATACGCGGAAATCGCCGAATATCTCGGCATTCCGGGCGCGGACGACACCGAGAAGATGGAAGGCCTGATCGCCAGACTTGAAGAGCTGAAGGCGAAGATCGGCATTAAAAAGACCATTGCCGAATACGGCGTGTCCGAAGAGGACTTCCTCGCCACGCTCGACGAGATGAGCGAGAACGCGTTCGATGACCAGTGCACGGGCGCGAATCCGAGATACCCCCTCATCAGCGAGATGAAGGAACTCTACATGAAGGCGTATTACGGAGAATAAAGCGTGCGCGTCCGCCCGCCGGAAGCATCCCCGCGGCATGAAGCACCCGCGCTGAAATATTTATCCTTGAAAAGGAGGATCATATAAATGGAATTTGATACAAGCAAGATGGAAGTCATCGCCACCAGGCCCAACAAGGTCATTTACAGATGCGGCGATTACACGGTGAAGGTCTTTGACAAGGACTTTTCCAAAGCGGATATCCTCAATGAAGCCCTCAATACCGCCAGAGTCGAGGAAACCGGACTCAAAATCGCCAAGGTACAGCAGGTCACGATGATCGACGGCAAGTGGGCAATCGTCTTTGATTACATCGAGGGCACCACGCTCGCGGAGCTGATGGAGCAGAATCCCGACAAGCTGGACGAATACCTCGATCTCTTTGTCGATCTCCAGCTGGAGATACAGAGCAAGAGAGCCAGACTGCTCAACAAGCTCAAGGACAAGATGGAGCGCAAGATCTCTGAAACCGGACTGGACGCCACCACCCGCTATGAGCTTGACGCGCGCCTTGCCGGCATGAAGAAGCACGTCAAGGTCTGCCACGGCGATTTCAACCCCAGCAATATCATCATCACGCCGGAAGGCGAAGCCTATGTGCTCGACTGGTCGCACGTCACGCAGGGCAACGGCGCGGCGGACGCGGCGAGAACCTACCTGCTCTTCTCGCTGGAGGGCAAGACCGAGCTGGCGGAAAAATACATGAAGCTCTACTGCAAAAAGAGCGACACCGCCCGTCAGTACGTACAGCAGTGGCTTCCGATCGTCGCGGCTTCGCAGTCGGTCAAGGGCAAGCCGGAGGAAAGAGAATTCCTTCTCAGATGGGTCAACGTGGTGGAATACCAGTAAAATCCCGCCGCGCCGCGGCTTCATCAACGCATTCAGTCACTACAGGGCATACGTCACGCTTCCGTCGGGCGTATGCCCTGTTTTCTTTCTGTTTTTCTATATTAACACATACTATCCACAAACTTTTATTTGACAAAACCGCGCTTGTATGGTTTAATATAATGTATATGACAGCGAATTCTTTAATGTGGAATTTTAAGTAGATTTAAGCTTTACGATATACAATAATCCAGCGGGAAATACCGTTGCATGAGAAGGGAAACAGAAAAATGAGCAAGAACATAGCGATTATCTTCGCGGGTGGAAGCGGCGCGCGCATGGGGTCCGGAACACCCAAGCAGTTTCTTGAGGTGGCCGGCAAGCCCATTATCATTCATACGCTCGAAATCTTTGACGAACACGACATGATCGACAAGATATACATCGCCTGCAAGGAGGAGTATATCAGACATCTCAGAAGGCTCATAGAAAAGAATCTGATCCGCAAAGTCGCCGGCATCGTTCCCGGCGGTGCCACCGGTCAGGATTCCATCTACAAGGCGCTCCGGCTCGCCTATGAAGAAAATGACGGGGAGGACATCGTGCTTATTCACGACGGTGTGCGCCCCCACATCACTTCGGCAGTCATCAGCGAGGACATCGAATGCGTCAAGGCGCACGGTTCGGCAGTCACCTGCACGCCGCTGTTTGAAACCCCTGTCATCAGCTCCGACGGCAAGACCATCGAGGACGTTCCCTCAAGGGATCAGTTCTTCACCGCGCAGGCGCCCCAGTGCTTCTACCTGAAGGACGTGATCGAAGCCCATGAGCAGATGAGAGCCGTCAACCCGGAATACAAGGGCATCATCGACACCTGCACGCTCATGAAAAAGCTCGGACACGATGTGGTCATGGTGCAGGGCAACCGCGGCAATGTCAAGGTCACCACGCCGGAGGCTCTCTATATCTTCCACGGGCTGGTGCAGTATCACGAGGTCGAGCAGATTTTCGGCTTCGGGGAGAAGGAAGTCATCAGCAGGCTGAAAAAATAGCCGTCCCCCGTTAGGAATTCTGTATTAATTCAATCGGACATGAGGTTTTAATATGGCTAATGATAAGCAAAACAACAATCCTGCCACGGACAGGCTGTTTACGGAAGTCTATGACGAAGAAACCCAGCAGATCACCCTGATCAAAAAAGGCAGGAAGGGAATACTCACTACCGCCATGGCGGAAGGCAACTTCATGAGAAAAATCAAGTGGACGATCCATGAAAAGGTGGTCCGGTTCTTCGACCCCGTCATTCAGTTCTTTATCGACCGCGATGAAGCCCTCGGCGCGCGCAAACGCCGCAAGCTCCTGAAAAACATGAAGGTCATTCCCAACCGCATTGTCTTCGGTACCTTCCAGAACTGCTACACCTGCAACTGCAAATACGTCGCAGACGAAATTCTCCGGCGCGGACTGGACTATGAGCTGATTTTTCTGGTCAACGCCGACGTATTCTACTACAGGGACAAATACCAGATTCCGCCGGGCGTCAAGCTGGTGCTCAGAGGCTCGCTGGCGAGCTATTTCGCCCTTGGCACGGCGAAATTCTGGATCGACAACGCCCTCAACTGCATCTGGAAGGAAATTCCCAAAAAGCCGGAGCAGATCTATATCGACCTTTGGCACGGTTCCCTCGGCATCAAGCGTCTGGGCGGCGAGAAACGCTGGATTAAGCTCGCCCGCAAATCCGCCGGCCTTATCGACTATTTTGTCACCGACAGCACCTTTGAGGAGGAAGTGTTCCACACCTCCTTCTGGCCGGAGGTTCCCCAGTTGAAATTCGGCCATCCGAGAAACGACATTCTCTTTGACAGGGAGAAAATGAAGGCCCTGCGCGAGAAGGTCTACAGCTTCTACAAAATAGAGCCGCACGTCCGGACGGTACTCTACGCGCCCACCTTCCGCGACAATAAATCCGACGTCAGCGCGATCCGCATTGACTGCGAGAAGCTGAAGGAAACCCTCGAAGCCAGATTCGGCGGCGAGTGGAGGGTCATTGTCAAAGCCCATATGCACAACCGCCACAATGCCGAGCTTCGCCATATGTTCGCCAAAAGGAGCGCCGTCATCGACGCGAGCGACTACATCGATATGCAGGAGCTGATCGCCGCCGCGGATGTGGGCATTACCGACTATTCGAGCTGGATTTTTGACTTCATGCTCAAGGGCGCGCCGGCATTCATTTACGCCCGGGACATCAAGCAGTACATCAATTCCCGCGGCTTCTTCTACCCGCTCGACCAGACGCCCTTCTCCATCGCCGAGAATGACGAAACCCTCTCCCGCAACATCATGGCGTTTGACGAAACGGCATATGCCGAAGCGGTCAGCCATTTCCTGGAGGAAAAGGGCTGCTATGAAGACGGTCACGCTGCGGAGCGCGTCGTCGATTTTATCTGTGAGCAGAAATAAATGTGATTAAAATGAATGATGCAAAACTGATGATCAAAACCCTCCGCTGGGACAATATCTATCTCAAGGCGGGGCTGGAAGGCGACCGAGAGGGCGTGGAATTCGCCATTGCCGGCAGGAACGGAAGGCTCTATCCCGTGAACTTTTTTGACCCCGAAACCGGCGAACTGACGGTCAATATCACCAACGTCGGCGGCACGGAAATGCTCGGAAACGGCGTGTGGTATCTCAGATACCGCGCTGGCGGCGGGGAATGGCGGAATCTCCCCATCAGCATGGAGGTGGGCTACTGCCTGAAGGATATGGACAAGGTCTACCGCTACGCCGGCACCTGCTACGCCTGCGTTTTCACCTTCATTCCGGTCAGCGAGGACGACCACCTGATCTTTGAAATGACCTTCACCTATATGGCGCGCAACGACAATATCCGCAAGCGGCAATTCAGGGTGGAGGCGCCGGCATTCCGGAAGCGGTTCATCAAACGGCTGATTTATTTCCTTGAAAACATCATCAATGTGATTTATCAGGTGGTTTCTCATCTTACGCCGAAAAACGGCACCCGCGTGCTGCTGATGTCGGAATCGAGATGTCCCATCAACGGCAACCTCAAGGCCCTCGACGAACGCATCCGCCAGCGCGGTCTTGACAAGAAGCGGCTGAAGATGTCCTACTGGTTCGTCAAGACGCTGGAGGATGACAGCAATTTCAAAATTCTGTCTGTCTGGCTCAGGCTTGCCTTTATCACGGCGCGGCAGGATTTCATCTTCATCGACGATTATTCCACCTTCTTCAATAATGTCAAGCTCCACCCCAAGACCACGCTGGTGCAGGTATGGCACGCGGGCGTGGGCTTCAAGGCGGTGGGATACGCCCGCTTCGGCAGGAAGGGCACGCCCAATCCGTGGCGTTGCTGCTACCGCCAGCTCGATTACGCCATCGTGGGCGGCGAATTCCTGCGCGACGTGTACGCCGAAGTGTTCGGCATTGACCGCGAACGCTGTCTGCCCTACGGGCTCATGCGGCTGGACAACTACCTCGACGCTTCGAGAATCGCCACCTTCCGGCGCAGGTTCTACGAAAAGAATCCCGACTGGAAGGGCAGGAAAATCATCCTCTTCGCCCCCACCTTCCGGGGACCCAGCCAGCGGACGTCCTATTACCCCTACGAAAAGCTCGATTGGAACAGCCTCTATGAATTCTGCGGCGACGAATACCTCTTTGTCATCAAGCAGCACCCCTTTATCCCCCAGCCGGTATCCATCGATCCGGCATACGCCGACAGGATTCTCGACTTTTCGGATTATCCGGACATCAACGAGCTGTTTTATGTGACCGATATCCTGATAACCGATTATTCCTCCAATATCTATGAATTCTCGCTCCACCGCAAGCCCATTCTCTTCTTTGCCTTCGACAAGGAGGAATACGAGCTGATGCGCGGCCTTCACCGCACCCTCGACAGACACGCCCCCGGCAAGGTCTGCCGCACGACCGACGAAATTCTTGAAGCTATCCGCAGCGGTGATTTTGAAATGGAGCGGCTCTACCGCTTTGTCCGGGAGAATTTTGATAATACAGAAGGGCTTGCCGCTGATAAAGTGATAGATCATATTATTCTGAAAAACGACTGATTTATGTTTCTCCTTTTTGTTAAGCGCACGGACCGTTCCCACAAGGGACTGCCCGTGCGCTTATTTCTTTTTGACTTGCTTTAA
The DNA here is from genome assembly GCA_902803035.1 of uncultured Ruminococcus sp. Classification (GTDB taxonomy): domain Bacteria; phylum Bacillota; class Clostridia; order Oscillospirales; family Acutalibacteraceae; genus RUG762. Next base: position 14,892 of record CADCON010000205.1, on the reverse strand, counting down.
TAAATCAGCGTAGTAATATAGTAAATCAGCTTTTTCCTCTTGCAATATGGCGTGGAAAGTGGTATAATACACACATTCCGATTGATTCTTTACAAGGCGATGATATGAATGGTAGCAATTATTGACTACGGCGCGGGCAATATTCTGAGCGTGCAGAAGGCACTCGACCACATCGGATGCGAGAATGTCGTGACAAGCGACGCGGCGGTGATATCGGCGGCGGACGGCGTTGTGCTGCCGGGGGTGGGTTCCTTCGGCGACGCCATGGACAATCTGACGCGCCGCGGACTGAGGGAGACTGTGAAGGAATTCGCCGGAAGCGGCAAGCCGTTTCTCGGTATCTGTCTTGGTCTGCAGGTGATGTTTGACACGAGCGAGGAATCCCCGGAAGCGGAAGGCCTTTCCCTTCTTGCCGGCAGGGTCACGCGCTTTCCCCCGGACATGGGGCTGAAAATCCCCCACATCGGCTGGAATTCCATCGCCTTTGACCGCCGCTGTCCCCTCTTCAAAGGGCTTCCGGAAGAGCCGTATGTCTATTTCGTACACAGCTATTACCTTCAGGCGAAGGAGGAAGGCGTCGTGAGCGCGACGGCGGAATACGGACTCAGGTTCCACGCGGCGGTATGGAAGGACAATGTCTTCGCCACCCAGTTCCACCCGGAAAAAAGCGGAAGCGTGGGACTGCGGATTCTTGAAAACTTCGCGGAACTGATTTGACCGGGAGGAAAGAATAATGTTTGCAAAGAGAATTATTCCCTGTCTGGACGTCAAGAACGGCAGGGTGGTCAAGGGCGTGAGCTTTGTCAACCTGCGCGACGCGGGCGATCCGGTGGAATGTGCCGCCGAATACGACCGACAGGGCGCGGACGAGCTGGTATTCCTCGACATCACCGCCTCCTCCGACGACAGGAGCATTGTGACAGACATGGTGCGCCGGGTCGCGGAGACCGTCTTCATTCCCTTCACGGTGGGGGGAGGCATCCGCACCGTCGGGGATTTTACCGCCATTCTCCGGGCGGGCGCCGACAAGGTGTCAGTCAATTCCGCCGCCATTCTGCGCCCGGAGCTGATTTCCGAAGCGGCATATAAATTCGGCAGCCAATGCGTCGTGGTTGCCATCGACGCCAAGCGGAGAGCCGACGGCAGCGGCTGGACGATCTACAAGAACGGCGGCAGGGTGGATATGGGCATCGACGCCGTGGAATGGGCGATGGAAGCCGAGAAGCGCGGCGCGGGCGAGATTCTGCTGACCAGCATGGACTGCGACGGACAGAAGACCGGCTACGACGTCGAGCTGACCCGCACGGTGAGCGAAAGCGTCGGCATCCCGGTGATCGCGTCCGGCGGCGCGGGCGGGAAGAAGCACTTTCTCGACGTCCTCAGCGAAGGCCGCGCGGATGCCGCGCTGGCGGCTTCCCTTTTCCACTTCAGGGAGCTTGCCATCCCCGACCTCAAGGAGTACCTCGCCGGCAACGGCATTTCGGTGAGAAGATAACAGCAATGACCACGGAATCAGCGGCACCGGCGTATTCGTTGAGCTTTGCGCCCTGCCGGAGAAGATTCCGTTCTATGAGAAATCCGGATTTGATGATGATGAAGGCAGAAGGCTGAAGCAAATGGTCATTGCGAAATAATACGGAAGTATCGGAGGAATCATCGTGAAAATCAGAAGGCGTATATCTGTCATCGCGCTGCTGGCGCTGTGGCTCTGCTTTGGGGCGGTGAATGCCGTTGCCTCTGCGGATACGGGAGATATCGGCGGCAGGATCGAGCGGTTTGTCGAGGAACACAGCAACACCACCGCCGGAATGGCCGTGACGGTATTCAATAGCGAGAACGAGCTGTACACCGGCTGCTTTGGCTATACCGACAGGGAAAACGGCGTCAGCACCGACATGGATTCCGTTTTTGAATGGGGTTCCACCACTAAGCTGCTGGTCTGGACGAGCGTCATGCAGCTCTGCGAGCAGGGAAAAATCGATCTCGAAACAGATATCCGGGAGTATCTGCCGGAGGGATTTCTCAAAAACCTCCGCTTTGACCGGCCGGTGACCATGACCCACCTGATGAACCACAATGCGGGATTTCAGGAGGTGCTCTGGGACGTATTCGCCAACAGCGAGGATGAAATCATGGCGTTGGGAGAACTGCTTTCCCACCGTCAGCCGGAGCAGGTCTTTGAGCCGGGCAGCGTCACGGCGTATTCCAACTGGGGCGTCGCCCTTGCGGGATATATCGTGGAGTGCATCGCCGGACAGCCTTTTTATGAATATGTCAATGCTCATATCTTCGCGCCTTTGGGAATGAAGCACACCTCGCTCAAGCCGGATTATTCCGATAATTCCTTCGTGCGCGAAAGATGGGACAGGCTGGTTTGCTATACTGCCGATTGCCAGCGTCTGGAGCCTTCGAGATATTTTATTCCCATCTATCCGGCGGGAAGCTGCGTGTCCACCATCGGCGATTATTTCCTTTTTGCACAGGCGTTGCTGAACCGGGAGAGCGTTCTTTTCCAAAAGCCCGAAACACACGACCTGCTATTCAGGCCTACGTCTTACTTTAAAGGCGTCGATATTCCGTGTAATTGCCACGGCATGTGGATGATCCCCTACGAAAAGCCGGTCTACGGCCACGGAGGAAACACGGCGGGCTGTTCGGCCTATATTCTTCTTTCGCCCGAGGACAACCTTGGAATGGCGGTCATGACCAACCAGTCGGGCGAGGAAATTTACAATTGTGAAATGCCGGAGCTGCTTTTTGGCAAATTCGACGAGTCAAGGTATTTCGGCGAAAAGCGCGAGCTGCCGACAGGGATCTTTAAGTCCGGACGCACCGTGCTGAACGGTCCGTTGAAACTCTACAACATTTCCTTTATGGGCTTCGACGAGAAAAACGCCGAAGAATTCTGGATATGGGACAGGGACAGCGGCACGGTTTACGCGCCTTATGGCGATTATCTCAGGGTTCCCACATGGCAGGTGGTGTATGAGCTGGCCATTGTCGGCTTGTGGGCGGTTTCGATGGTGCTTGCGCCGGTCATGCTGATCGTCATGCTGATCTTCCGGCTCCGCCGCCGCGAAAGCAGGCCCGCCGGAAAATGGGTTGCCGCCGCTCTGCTTCTCCGTCTGCTGCTCGTGGGAATCCTTGTCTACGTGGTAATGAGCGGATTTACCTACCGTCCGTCCCGCACCTTCGCGTGGTGCTTCCCGGTCATTGCCGTCATCGCTGTCGGGCTGGCCGCTTCGGCTGTGATGATTCTTCTCGCGTTGGAGCGACAGGGACAATTCATGAAGAAGGGCACCATTGCCGCCCGCGTAATGACGCTCGCCGGCATTTTCATCACGCTGATCAATCTGGTCTACTGGCAGATGTTCCTGCCGCTGTAACCGCCGTCCGCGCCCGATCCGGCATACCTTCCGGACCGGGCGTTTTTTGTCCGGTCAAATAAAATTGTTAAAATTCCGTTATATCTATTTAAATCCGATTATTTGTGTGATATCATATACATAATAAAAATGATGTTCGAAGGCGGAGATGCTTTATGAAAAGGAAAAGCGGAAAATTTATTTTTATTCCGATTGTCGCCACATTCGCGTTGTTATTCATTCTGTTCGCGGTGGTGCTCACCACCATGTCCGACCGGCAGTCGGGCAGCTTTATCATCGGCGATGACGACGCCTACGATGCCAGTGCCGGCAATGAATACCAATTCGTCGAATCCGAGGACAAGAACGGCGTCAAGTATTATGTGATCACCCGGAATACCACCACCTCCACAACCGAAGCGCGGGAAACGGCCGCCGCGGAAGACACCCTTACCACTGTCACTACCACGGTTTCCTCCACCAGGAAAAAGACCACCTCCGGCACATCCGCCGCGTCCTCGTCCGATGACGGCGTATCCTCCGAGACTACCGCTTCCACCACCCGCACCACCGCCACACAGCGTCAGCTCGCACCCGGCGAAAAGATCGCCTACCTGACATTCGACGACGGTCCCTCCATCAACACCGAAAAGCTGCTGGACATTCTCGACCAATACGACGCAAAGGCAACCTTCTTTGTCATCTATCATAAGAATATGGAGAAGAAGTACAAGGCGATTGTCGACCGGGGGCACACCATCGCGCTTCACAGCTACACCCACAGCTACAAAAAAATATACAAGACGGAAAAGGGCTATTATGAGGATCTCAACAAGATCCATGATTACGTGGAAAAGGTCACCGGCGTGGATTCCAGAATCATCCGCTTTCCCGGCGGTTCCAGCAATACCGTCAGCCGTAAGTACAACAAAACCATCATGAAGACCCTCAAGCAGTCGGTCACCGATAAAGGCTATTATTACCACGACTGGAATGTCGACAGCACCGACGCTTCCGGCATCAACCGCGACCCTAAACTGCTTCTCTCCAAGGTCAAGTCGGGCATCGGAAAAAAGCAGGTCATCAATGTTCTCATGCACGACACCGGCAAATCCAAGACCACCACCGTACAGGCTCTCCCCTCTATCATCGAATTCCTTCAGTCGAAGGGCTTCAAGCTCGAACCGCTTACTGAGGAATCCTTCGTGATCCAGCACAGGTGGTAACGAGAACGCGTTTTTCCACACAATGACCATTACAAGGGAGGAAAACTTTTGTCTGAACAAAAAAGCGACGCAGGCATTACCATTTATATTCCGCTCGCGCTCATCGCCGCGTTTCTCATCGGCTGTCTTTCGATGGCGCTTGTCAATGTGCGCGAGAATATCGGCCTCATCACTTCCGACGACGTTTCCGCCAGCGACACAGCGCATGGAGGACACGCGGTCAGAAAATCGCGGGTCTACGAGGATGGCGGGCTGAAATACCGTATGGTCAGCGCGTCCGATCTCGGTCTGGGCGGCCGTCAGGAATCGGAACCCGCCGAAAATCAGGAGGAATTCTCCTCCGCCGAAAGTCAGGAATCGGAACCCGCCGGGAGCCGGGAGGACAGCGCCCGGCAGACGTCCGCTTCGCCGGTATCCTCTGAGCCGGAGCCGGCCGAAAGCGACCCCGGCGTTCACCTGAAGCTGCCGCTTGACAGATATGTCAACTTCATTCCGCACAAGAAGGGACTGACCGCCTATCTGACATTCGACGACGGACCTTCCGAAAATACCGACGAAATTCTGGACATTCTGGATTTTTACGGCGTGAAGGCGACCTTCTTTGTCAACTACCATGAGGATCTGGAAGCGCAGTACAAGGCAATTGTCAAAAGAGGGCACACCATTGCCCTGCACACCTATTCCCACAATTACAGCAAGGTCTACGCCAGCGAGAGCGCCTTCTTCGGCGAAATGGATCAGATCAGCGACTACATCTATTCGCTCACCGGCGTCCGATCCAAGATTATCCGCTTCCCCGGCGGTTCCAGCAATACCATCAGCCGCAAGTACAACCGCGGGATCATGGCCGTCCTCAAGAAAAGCGTGATAGAAAAGGGGTATGTCTATCAGGATTGGAACGTCGACAGCTGTGACGCGGAAGCCGCCAACACCCCTTCCCGCAAGCTGATGGCCAATATCCGCCAATCTCTCAAAGATCACAAGACGGCGGTGGTTCTCATGCACGACGCGGGCCAGAAAACCCGCACCACGGTGGACACCCTCCCCGAAATCATCGAATTCTTCTATTCCAAGGGATACGCGCTGGAAAAAATGGACATGAACACCGAGCAGATTCATCACAACTGGTGATGGTTCCCCTTTCCCTGCGCCATTAAAAGCCAAACGGACAGACGCCGGACAACTGCGCCTGCCCGTTTTTTTATCGGACATTCTCTCCTTCAGGCGAGTCCGGATCCACCGGAATGCCTTTTCAATTTCCCGTTACGTCCGGCGGTCAACATCAGGGGCGCATCCCGCCCTCTCCATCGGGAACGCGCCGGGCGGGATTTTCTTTGCGTTGTTTAACCAAATGTTTGCAGTTATTTCACTTTTGGCAATTGACATCGAGCGACCAAAGTTGTATAATAATGGTATGTGTAAGAAGTGTCTGATTTTCTCGGTTGACATACAGGAAAGGCAGGTCGTTATTCAATGAATCATTCACGCTTCAGAAGCAATGAATGCCGCAGACGCATGGCCGCGCAGCGCGCGCGCCGGTTGGTTCCGGAAAAGAAGCCGGCGCGTAACGTCAGGAAATCTTATCTTTTTCCTGTAGTTACACTGGTAACCGCGTTTCTCGTGGGTTTCTCCTCCTTTTTGCCGGATTCGGTACTCGGGACATTTGCGGCTGAGGAAAACCACTATTCCATCACCATCGGCTCCGCGCCCGGCAGCTATACCTTTGTGGTGACCGGCGATGAAAGCACCGATATCACGCTTGCCGCCAATGAAGCGACACAGGATCTCGACGCCGAACACGGAGTGGTCACCTTCATCGTCAATACCGCCGGGGGAACGGTCTTCAAGGTTTCCTCTGACTCCCCTATTGACAGCATTTCCTTCAATGAAGGCGCAGACGAGGTTTCTTACGTCGACGGCACCGATTCCGGGCTGAAGTCGGTCGATGTCAGCCAATGCGTCAATCTGGCGTCGCTCATCCTCAGGGATACCCAGGTCAACAGTCTGAATGTCAGCGGCCTGACCTCTCTCAGCTATATCAACCTGATCCATACGCCCTTTGCGACCTTTGAGAACGCCTACGCGCTGGAAACAAGCAATCCCGAAGGGTGTTCCATTTCAGTCAATCCTCCTGTCTATACCGCGGGCGAGGACTGTGTGGAATTCGACGTGGCCGGACTGGGTGAGAAAAGCAATCTGACGATCAAGCTCCACGACGGTACCATTGTCACCCCCAGCGGCGATAAGTATTCCGTTCCCAATGAAAAGTTGCGTCAGATTTACAACGATGAAAACAATCCGGATCATCTGCTCTTTTTCATCGCCAATAACACTGCCAAACCCAAAAACCAGTATTACTTTGATATGTTCGCGGAGGATCTTCCCGACGCGTCCATCCTTCAGGCGAACAGCCCCGCAAGCGGCAACACCGGCAACGAAGGCGGCAACACCGGCAACGAAGGCGGCAACACCGGCAACGAAGGCGGCAATACCAGCAACGAAGGCGGCAATACCGGCAATGAAGGCGGCAACACCGGCAACGAAGGCGGCAATACCGGCAACGAAGGCGGCAATACCGGCAATGAAGGCGGCAATACTGGCAATGAAGGCGGCGACGAGCAGACGGAAACCCCGTTTGCCGAGTTGACCATCGACAGCGGCAGCAAGAACATCATCAAGAAGGCCTACATCGAGAAGCACGACGACATCGATCACACCAAGCTGAAGATCGTTGCGAAGTCGCTCACCTCCGCCAACAGGAAATCATTCCTTGCGGCGGTCAAGAAAGCCGACAAGGATTTCAATGACAGCGACCCCAACCTGATGGTCTACGACATCTATCTGGTGGACAGCAAGGGCAAGCAGGTTTCCGTCAAGGATAAATCCGCTGTCATGGTTGAGCTTGCCTACCCCTCCAAAGAAGTAAGTACGCTGTCCTCCATCTTTGAGTACAAGGTATATCATCAGCTCAGCGACAAATCCATTGATACAAGCATCGAAGCGACCAGCGGCGAAAACGGCATCCGGTTCACCACCGACAGCTTCAGCCCCTTTGCCATTTCCTGCACGAGGGCAAAGCAGACCTACCTTGATCTGGTGATCGCCGACAACAGCAAGAAGACCATCAAGGCTGCCAGAGCGCATGAAAACAGCTCCTTCTCCATCGAGGGCGGCTATGAATACAGCGCGGAGGACATCATGATCTCCGCTGCGGTTCCCTCGGAAGAAGAGAAGAAGGAATTCCTCGCCGCCATCAAAAAGGCCGACAAGAATTTCAATGAAAAAGACAAGAACCTGATGGTCTACAAGATCAATCTCTCCTACATTCCGCAGGATCTGCCGGCGCAGCTTGCCAGCGGAAGAGTTGATTTCACACTCGCCTATCCGAATGACACGGTCGGGAAGAATTACGGCAAATTCAACTACACCGTCTATCATCAGAAGGCCGACAAGAGCGTCGACTTAAATCAGGTGGCAGTCGGCACCGCTGACGGCGTGATGATCACGACCAACGGCTTCAGTCTATTTGCGGTATCTTCAACGGCAAAGTCCTCCGGCAACAATCCCGCAACCGGCGAAGCAAGCGTTTCCTCCAATATCGCGCTGCTACTCTTCCTCCTTTCCGTCGTGAGCTTTGCGGGCGTTTACGCCAAGAATAAGGCCGCCTGGTATTCGTTTGACGACGATCGCCGTTACGCGGAAAGATAATGCTCCATCCAACAGCCGGTTCCTTCGGAATACTCCGCGGGAGCCGGTTTTTTTGTCATTCCGGGCTGCGGCAGGCAGTTGAAAACCGGTGACAAAAGTGGTATAATACAAGTATCCCCAGCACGAAAGGAGAGAATGACAGATGGACGAACGACTGCTGAGCTGCTTTGTGAAGGTGTACGAACTGGGGAGCATTCACAAGGCGTCAGAGAAGATTTTTGTCACACCGCAGGCGGTCAGCAAGATGATCCGGAAGCTGGAAGAGGAACTGGGGCGCAGCCTTTTCGCCCGCTCGCCGCAGGGACTTCAGCCCACGGTCTACGCCCATAAGCTGTATTCCACCGCCAATGTCATCATCAGCGAATGCAGCCGGATCAAGAGCGAATTCACCGAGGACAGCGTCAATGCCGTCACCACACTGCACATTGCGACGACCTACGGCGTTCCGAAGTATCTGACGCTCCAGTTTGTCACCGATTTCTATGACGCCTGCCCCGACGTGCACCTGGATCTGGTGGAGTACCCTGAATATCCCATTTACGATATGCTGCAAAGCGGGCGCGTGGATTTCGCCTTTCTGCCGCAGCCGGTCGACCTGATCAATTATGAGGCGGACTTCTGCTTCTCGCACGATTTCCGCGCCATCGTCCACAGGGAGCACCCGCTCGCCGGTCACACCATTATCCGCTACCCCGACCTCAACGGCTACCCCATCATTCTCAAGGGACGCGATTTTTCGCTCTATCCCCACAATATTACGCGCTTTGTCAAGGGCGGTCTCAATCCCGAAATTCTGCTCGAAATCAGCGACGATTCCCTCATTGTGGAGGCGGCGCGGCAGAAGCGCGGCGTCGGCATTTCCGCCACCTTCCTCGCGGAGGAATACGCCGACGAGCTGGTGCGTATCATTCCCTTCGAGGACGAAACCTTCGTCCGGCACGTATTCCTCGTCCGGCGGAGAGGGCAGAAGATGAGCCGCGCGCAGGAGAATTTCCGCTCGTTCACCAACGATTGGATCGAAAAAAACAAAAAATAACCAGAATCCGCCGCATCGGAATGGCACCCGATACGGCGGATTCTGGGTTTGTTTGTATAAAGGCATCTTCAACTGATCATCCTGAGAATCGGGCAAGCAGTTGAGATATGCGGAAAAATCCGATCAAAGCCGATAAAGAACAAAGCTGTACAGGCTGGCGAAGTGAAGCAGCGTCCCGCCCAGCACAAAAAGGTGCCATATGCTGTGCATATATCTGATGTAGTCGCCCAGCCCATAGAAGACCGCTCCTACCGTATAGACGACCCCGCCGCCAATCAGCATCATCAACTGCTCGTGGCTGAGCGCGGCGGCAATGTCCTTATAGGCGAAAATGATGCACCAACCGGTTATCAGGTAACACGCCATCGAAACCGCGGCGTATTTCTTCATATCGATCACATTGAGGGCAACGCCGATCACAGAGGTGAGCGCGACAATCGCAAAGATAATCCTGCCCGCGAGATTATTCATCACCATGAGCGTGTACGGGGTGTAGGTGCCGGTGATCAGAAGGAATATGGAACAGTGATCCATAATCTGGAATTTCTTCTTGGTCGTTGTCAGCCCCCAGCCGTGATACAGCGCGGAATTGGCGTAAAGCACAATGGTTGTCGCAAAGAAAACGCACATGGAAAGCGTCGCCGTCAGATTGCCCGCCGGGATCAGCAGCTTCATGCTCATGATCCAGCCCACCGCACCGAGAATCGCGCCCAGCGCATGGGTCGCGCTGTTGATCAGTTCCTCATTGAAGGTATATGCCGGAAGGCTCAACGCCTTGATGCGGCTCTGTCTGCCAGCCTCCCGCTGCGCGTACATCATTCTGTAATCATTGATCGATATATTCATATATCGGCTCTCCCTTCTCATCGTTAAATGATATAGATAATAAAGAATTTTTTCATGTTTCTTTATACCGATATTATAACATATAAATATTAAAATGTCAATATCTAGTTTTAATTACTAGATGAATATTTTATTAATATTATATCTCAGCATTATTATTTCCCTATCATCTGAAATAATACGCAATAAAAAATTCCCGCACCGCTCCGATTCTGAAACGGTGTTGGAATTTTTGGCATTCAAGGATTACCGTCTGCCGCCGCCCGGATTGTTGTCCGTGGGATTGAATTGATTCGGGCTGTAGCGGGTGGTGTCGGTCGGGTAATAATACTCATAGGTGTATTCGTCCTCGTCGGCGGGCGGTTCGGGCTGAACGCGACGGTTCTGCTGCTCCAGCCGGTCCACATGATCCGTCAGTCTTTCGCCGGACTGCGAATATCCCTGCGCCAGACGCACGCTCCGCCCCGGAGGCGTCTGGGGCTGCGGTCTGGCTGCTTCGTCGGGAGACGCGTTGACGTGCTGATTGGAAGGAGGCAGGCTGCGGTTGACATTGCTCTGCAGCCGGGCAAGCGATCTGTCCACTTCGCCGGTCAACTTCTCCAGCTCGCGGTTCTGCAGCTCCTCCCGCCTGCGCTCGTACTGATACTGCGCCGCCGCCGCGTCATACGGACTGACATATTCTACCGGACGCGCGGGATCGGCGTATTGGCCGGACGGATAAGGCGCATTCGGAGGAACCATTCCCTGATAGGGATACACCGGATAGGGCGTGTATGAGCGGGGATCATAAGGCGGCTGGTACTGCGGATATTGCGGATACTGGGGATACTGCGGGTACTGGGGATAATAGGCGGCGGGGTTCGCTATGTACGAGGGCACCGCGGGCGGTGCGGGCTGCCGCGGACGCTGGCCGCGGGAAGACGTTCTGTCGTCCTCATACGGCTGCCCGCGCCTGCTCCCCACATTGGCGTCTGCCGGAATATAAGGGGAATCGTCAATGTCGTCATCCAGAAGGCTGTCCTCCTCCAGTTCATCAACCGGCGTGTGGAGAATGAGATTGGGCTTGGGAAGGTCATAGGTTTCATAGAAGTAGTCGTCCCACTCCTCATCGTCAAAGTATTCCGCCGGTCTGGACACATGGAAGAGCGACCCGATCGCAAAGAGTGCCATGAAAATATCGATGAAAACCAGGGGATTACTCATCAGGTCATCCAAGGAAGAACAGCCCGTGACCAGCCAATTCACACTGTAGAGCAGCGAGGTCATGATTCCGATGCAGCCGGTGGCAAAGCCCCATTTGATGGAATTGGAATTGATGCAGCACATCAGCTTGCCCAGCGTCAGCAGGAAAATCGCAAACGAACAGCTCATGGCGATAACCGGCAGCTCCGCGCTGATGTCCGCAATGGAAGCGGAACGCAGAAATGACGCCAGCATTCTGTATCCATACCACAGCGCCGGAACGACAGGCAGCAGCGGAAACGACAATATGAGATTCTCGCCCTTGAAAAAGGACACGGAATAGAACATCATCGCCAGCACCGAGGCAAGTCCCAGTACGACAAAAATCTTGCCCCCCACCCCAGCGTAAACCGGAATGTCATCGCTGATCAGCCCCAGAACCGACGCGTACCCGCAGGAAGCGGCGGCAAGCAACGCCACAAGGCCCAGCGGTCTCGACTGCCCCGGAGAGTAGGAGTGCGGAAAATCATCGCTGAATATGGAAAACGCAACGACCAGCAGCAGAAATACCGTCATCAGGACATTGCTGATGATTCCCACAGTGCTGAGAAATTCCTCCGAAGCGTTCTGTGAAAACATATTGCGATACAGCGAAATCGGTATGATCAGCGAGGCAATTATGAATAAAACCACCATCGACCGTCTTATCTTCATCTGTTTCCCTCCCGGAAACTGCATTCACGCAGAACGTAATAAAGTCATATGCCTTTGAATAGAATAATTAACAAAAGCATCCAATCCACAAGTAATCATTTTATATTTTATCGCATTTCCCCCATAAAGTCAAGTATATTTAAAGGACGGATAATAATGGACAGATTGATCAGAGCGGCAGCGGTCTGCTGCCTTTTCGCCATCTGGATTACGGTGTCGGCAGTCGCCGCGCTGTGGATTTTCAGCGGACAGGAAGACCCGTTGGGCGCGCTGGTGTCGCAGAGCAGTCTGGCAATTCGTCAGGCGTGGCAGGACAGCGCAAACGGCGGCAGCTACTCCGAATGAACTTCGGAAAGCCGCCGCCGTCGTCATTTTTTGTTATTCAGTCAGGAAGGAATTCATTCCCCGCTGCCGGATTCTTCTTCGGTCTGATCATCCTCCGCGCCGCGTCTGCCCTTCATTACTATCAGGACAATCGCGCCCGCCGCAAGTCCCAGCAGCACCAGCGCGAGAACGGTAAAGAGAATGGTTTCGCCGGTTCCGGGCGAAGGCTCGCCGCCCGACTTTTCCAGAGCGACCAGTCCGAAGGGACTGAATTTGTCGCCGTCAAACCAGACGCCCTGCGAGCTGTATTTCACATTCGGAATGCGCTCCACGCCGCCTTCGGTTTTCTGATGATAAACAAAATAGTAGTAATTCGTGTACTTCTTGGTCAGGGTGGACGGGAATGCCAGCAGAATTCTCACCTTTCCCTCCGTGACGGTCACGGTGTTGCCGTATTGATCCACCAGTTGGATGTCAAACGCGTCAAAAACAGAAGTATCGGGGTCAAAGCCGCTGTTGAGATTCCTGATGCCGTTGCCCAGCGTCTTTTTCTTCGCCGCGTCAAGCTTGTTGACGATCACCCGGATTTTATTGAGCGGAACGTCGTCGTTGCCCGCCTTAGCCTTGGCGGTTTCGGGAATCCGCGCGGATTTCACGAAGCCGTTGTTGGGATTGTCAAGCGTGAGGGCAATCATTGCGGGTGCTGCCGGCTCGGAAGAATCCGGTTCGGATGCGCTCGGCTCGGATGCGCTCGGTTCGGACGCGCTCGGTTCGGACGCGCTCGGTTCGGATGCGCTCGGCTCGGACGCGCTGGGCTCGGACGCGCTCGGCTCGGACGCGCTGGGTTCGGACGCGCTGGGTTCGGACGCGCTCGGCTCGGATGCGCTGGGCTCGGACGCGCTCGGCTCGGATGCGCTGGGCTCGGACGCGCTGGGTTCGGATGCGCTGGGTTCGGACGCGCTCGGTTCGGATGCGCTCGGCTCGGATGCGCCGGGTTCGGACGCGCTGGGTTCGGACGCGCCCGGTTCGGATGCGCCCGGTTCGGATGCGCCCGGGTCGGAGGAAGTGGCCCCCTGGTTCCAGTCGGGATCGTAATTGTCCGCTGCCAGAGGCGGGTAATACAGGTCAAATTCAAAGGAATTGCCGCTGTCGTCATATCCGCCGGGCTTGGCAGGCGAATGGTCCTCGGCAAAGACCGTGCTGCCTTTCAGGAACCAGTTGTCCACAATACCAAAGCTCTGGTCATCCCATGTCACGTCAACGGCGTACCATTTGCCGTCGTCCATCTGAACATAATTCCACATATGGCCTTCGGAGCGCCCGGAAGTGACGCCTGTTCCGGAAACGAGCGCACAGGGAATATTGAACCGGTCACAAAGTACCTTGAAGGACTTGGCGTAGCCCTCGCAGACATAGGTACCGTCGCCATTGAAAAGCGGGGCGATGGTGTGCGACTGCGGTTTGTTGCCGTTCTGAAGCTCTTCATAATCATAAGTGGAATGCTGGCAGAGATAATCATGAATATTCCGGACGGTGTCGTATCTGGTCGCGCCCTGCTCAATGGCGGCGACCGTGTTGTTGACGCCCGCCGCTACAGCCGCCCGCTGTGAAAAAGCACCGGAGAAGAATTCATTCTGCCGAACAGAAGTTCCTATGATACGGTATTTTCCCCCGCTGTCTGCCTGGGCGGTCGCTCCGAATCCCGGAAGATCCACCCAGAAGGCTTCGGGATGATCATACAGAAAGGCCATTGAGCCGTTTCTGACGCTCTCATTAAAGCCCGCCAGCGTAGCGGAGTAATCCGATCCGTCCCCTTTCATATAAGGAGGATCGACGTCCAGTTCGATGGTGTCGTTGTCAGGCGATGTGACGGAATGCTCGTAAAGCGCGTCATAGACCATCAGCGCAATGCTGTCGCCTTCCATCGCGCTGCGGTAGCTGCCGTTGTAGCTGACCGGCGCGGCGTTGGCATAGAGCCTTCCGCGTTGGCGGATTCCTTCGAGACGAATGGAGCCGACCGAGTCCTCGCTGTGGATAATGGCGGAGGAATCCTCGCCCGCCCTTTCCGCGCTGACCGTGCCGCCGGACGCCGCCAGCATTCCGGCTATCAGCGCAGCCGTCAGCAGCATTCGCAGCAATAATGTGAATTTGCGGTTCTTCATGTACGCCAGTCCTTTCTGTGTACGGAATAATACGACCCTGCCTGCAATGCCTTCTCCCGGCATTGTATCATGCTTTCATTATATTGCCGTTTGGCGGATTTGTCAAGAGGGGAGCGGATCGTTGACTGAAAGCAGACAAATATGGGAGCCGGCAACGAAATGACGGAAAAACCGCCGTTCCTTCGCGCGCGGAATGGCACACAAAGGAGCGGCGGTCATATAACGGGTTGAAATCAGTTGTTGATGAGCTTCTCGCTCTCGTCGTTCCAGCTGTAGAGCTTTCTGACTTCCTTGCCGACAACCTCGGAGGGATGCTCGGCGGCGAGCTT
>CADCON010000204.1 GCA_902803035.1 uncultured Ruminococcus sp. | reverse complement strand
CTTTGTGTATTAACGAGGATTTTGGCAAAATATGGCGGAAAAGATGCAAGCGGGACGTGCGGGAAGAGATACTGAACAGGCTCTTAAGCGAGCTTGCGAGCGTCCACGCGCTTCCGGTTTCAATTATCTCTATTCTTTGCCGCGGCAAGAAGAATATTCCCGCCGCCCGAAATCCAATGATTGGCGCGCACGAAAAAAGCTCCGCGCCACGGTGAAATGCCGTTGCGCGGAGCCGCGATTCAATGAAGGATTATCAGACGGAAACCGAAACGCCGAGAATCATCGCGGTGGCGACGATCTGGGCGGCATTGCAGAGCACCCTGCCCCAGAAGGACATCTCGCCGGTCATTCTCTTGGCATAGTCATTGAACATCGTAATGCTTCCCAGCATTCCGACAAGGACCAGCACAAACGACGCCGTCACAAAGAAGAACGAGAAGAGAAACGCGAGAAGACACATGAGCGTCATCGGGAAGAAGCAGATGGTGACCGCCTTGAAGGTCTTGAAGAGAGGAAGTCTTTTGCCCTCCAGCACCGAGAAGAGATACTGGATACCCGCGAATGCCGCAAGGATTCCCGCCATTGTGAGAAGCGAGAAAAAGAAGATGCTGGCGCCGGAAGTGTTGATGTCCTTTGAAATGAGATTTGACAGCATAAACGAATCAAGACCGATGACCTTCTCGATAGCCCAGTCAACCGCGTTGCTGAATACGACGGACGTGCCGAGAGCCGCGCACAATACGTTGACAACGCCGAAAAAGATCCACATGAAATGGCTCTTGACGACAGCGTCCACCGCCTTGTGCGGTTCCTTGGAAAAGAACGCCTTCATGCAGTCCAGAACGCTCATGCCCGCGCCCTTGACGTCAAATCCTCCGCTGGTCTGCTGCTCGCCGGTTGTCTGTCCGAATGACGCGCCGCAATTCGGGCAGGTATCGTCCGGTCTGAGCAATGTACCGCAATTGGGGCAAAATCTGTTGTTCATAAATGATCTCTCCTTTTGAATATTTCATCAATAATAGCGTCTTGATCAACCTTCCGGATTGAAAAAAAACAGTTCGAAGCTTCAGTCCACGCTGATTTCCGGAAACGCGACCTTCACAGAGGTTCTGAAGTCGCTGACAGCCTGCTCCGGGGTTTTAAGCCCGCCAGCGCATTGGTTCATGTAGGTATTGAAAATACCGCCGATGTCGCTGTCGTACACCGTGATGCCGCGCATGGAAATATTCTTTGCCGCGACCGAAAGCTGCTGGTAGTAATTCTGTCCGCAGATGAAGGTATCCTCAAACTGCGGGTCAAACCGGATGCGTGACACCACCTGACTGCTCGCGGCAAATTCGCCGGTGGTGCGGAAATATTTGATCGACTCGTCAAGGCGCGTTTCGTCGCCGGTACAGGCGGTGAAAAGCGAAATGAAATCGCCCGCCTCGCTCAGACACTGGCTCCCGCTGTAAGCGGCAAACCAGCTTCCGCCCCAGCAGTAAGCCGCCGGTCCGGGAATTACCGCCCAGTCGCCGTAACTCCCCTCGCCCTTCATCTTGCCGCCGCAGGCCTTCTTCATCACGTAAAGCAAGCCTATGCCGGAAGAAAAATAGCCAAATACGCTCTGCGAATCGCTGATGCCGCTCACCCACGCCTCGGACCACTGTTCGGCGGTGTAGATCAGTCGATGGGAGGTCATTTTCTGAAGGTAATCCACATAGGCCCGCTTGCGACCGCTGAGAATCAGCTTTCCGTCGCGCACCCATGGCTGGTCATCGGACGAGAGAAACGGTCTGAGCATATCCTCCTGTCCAGCCAGCATCCGTGTCTTGCCGTCGGATTTCTCCCTCACGATTTCCGCCGTGGAAAAGAATTGATCCCAGTCGCTCACCATCTCCTGCACCTGATCGGGATTGTCGGTGCCGAGATAGACCTTTGCCATCGATCTGCGGTACATGAATATGCCGGGGTCCGCCTGCCAGCCGACCGCTTTGATCCTGCCGTGCTGATCGGTCGCCGCTTCGACGACATAAGGAAAATAGTTCTCGTCGGTGACGCTCAGTCCGAGCGCGGTCGTATCGGCCGTCATATCGGATTCCACATATTTCTTTATGTTTTCAGGCGAAAGCATAAAGACGTCCGGAATCTCCTCGCCGTCCGCGATGGCTTTATTCAGCGCGGATTCAAATTCCGTGGAGCTGACCGCGCGGATATTGGCGTCAAAGCTCAGATCGAGCGGGGTGGACCTGAGAAAATCCTCCAGCTCCCGCCGGTATTCATCGGAATAGACCCATACCGTAATCTTCTTCCTGGAACCGCAGGAGCTGAGCGCGGGGATCATGCACACCAGCATCGCGGCAGCCGCGGCAAGAGATATGATCCTTCGCAGGAAACACTTTCCGCCAAAAATCAAATTATTCTCTCCTTTTAGGGCAACAATAATCTTACGATAAATGTCCTACAAGCTATTATATATTATATCAATTGAATTTACAAGGTCTTTTTTATGAAAAATTTCCAAAACGCTCCAAAAACGTCTGCTTTTTCAGAAAGCAGCCGGAAATGGCTTCGAATCGGCTTGTATTCCGCGCTGTTCTACCTCGGCGTCAGGTACGCGCTGCCGCTTCTGGCACCCTTTCTGACAGGGCTGAGCATTGCCGCTCTGGTGCAGAAGCCTGCCGCCATTCTCTCGGAAAGAATTCCCGCGCTCAGCCGGAAGGGCTGCTGCGTCATCATGACGGCGGCGGTCATTCTCATGATCACCGCCGCCGTATGGTTTGCCTTCTGTTCGGTCATGGACGGGGCGATGTCCTTCTGTCCCGGCATTCCTGCCCGTCTGGAAAAAATCAGGCTGGCGGTATCCCGCGTTTCCGGCTGCCCGGACGGTGCTTCGGCGTGGCGGAAATTTACATCGCTTGCCGCGTCGGGCGCGGACCGGTGCATGGATTTTCTAGCCGACAATTACCGCGACTACCTGCCGCAGCTTGTCGGACGCTCCACCAGAATGATCGCCGTACTGCCCTCGCTGCTGGCGGCGGCGGTCTTTACGCTGCTGTCCGCGCTCTTTGCCTGCGGGGATTTTCAGGGAATCAAGGATACGGTCAGGCAACTGCTTCCCGGCGAAATCACCCGCGCCGCTTCGCTTGTCATCCATACCTCCGTTGCCACCCTGACGCTTCTGGCCAAAACCTACGGCGTGATTCTGCTCATCACATTCGCCGAGCTTGCCGCCGGGCTTGGAATGATCGCCCTCACGGGGCACGGAACAGGCAACGTCATCACCATCTCCCTGATCATTGCCATCATCGACATTCTTCCCGGACTGGGAACAGGCACCGTGCTGATTCCATGGGGCATTTACCGGCTGATCACGGGAGAAATCGCTTCGGGCGTCATGCTGCTGGTATTGTCCGCGGTCATCGAAGCGGTCCGCAGCGTGCTGGAACCGAAGCTGATCGCCGGAAGGCTGGAGCTTCACCCCTTTTTCACCCTGGCGGGGGTGTATGTCGGGGGAAAGCTCTTCGGCGCGGCGGGGATTCTGATCATGCCGCTCGCCATGATCATACTGCGGAGGATTCTCTCACAGAAAAACGGCGCCGCGGAAAGCACTGTCCACGACACCGGCTGATGGTTCATTGATTTTCGTTTTCAGGAGCGTCTTCCTCAAAAATAGCATTATCGCCCGCGGAATAATCCGCTTCGTCCGTCACGGATTCCCGCGCGGCAGGGCCGGCTGTTCCGGCGGATGCTTCAGGGGAGGGCGCGCCGGCGGAATGAGGAGTCATTTTCTTCTTCCGTTCACTGAGCGTTTTTTCCACGGTTCTTCCGATATAACCGTCGTCAAGAAGGAACTGGTACATTCTGACAAAGGACATAAAGAGAAAAATCGCAATGATAATGTATGGCACGGGCTTGGAAAAACCGGCATAGACATCGCCTGATATTCCAAAAACGACCACGAAAACCATGATGGTGTAAAAAACGGCAGAGAGCGCCGTCTTGACTCTGGTGTACTTCTCAACGGTGCTCCTGATTCTGAATTCGGAGAAGCCCAACTTTGCTAATATCCAAACCAACATATTTTTCCTCCCGTCATCTGACGCCAGCCTCCGGGGATTTACATCACGCCCGGAAAGCCGAGATTCTTCAGCGCGTCATTCGCCTGCTTGTCGCCCGCCTTCGCGGCTCTCCTGTACCATCCCGCCGCTTCGGAAAGATCCTTTTCCACGCCTATGCCGTTTTCACAGCAGGATCCGTACAACATCATCGCGGTGGAATTGCCGCCCTCGGCCGCTGTCAGCAGAAGGGTCGCGCCCTCCTGCGGCTCGGTGCCGGTACCGTTTTTGACGGCGAATTTTCTCATAGCCAGAATCAGGCAGGCAAGGGGGAACTTCTTTTCACCCGCCATGACAAGATATTGGTCGGAAAGCACCTCGTTCTTCGGCACACCCATGCCTTCCTTATACATCGTGGCAAGGTAGAACATGGAATCCGCTTCGGCAGCCTTGCGCAGATAAGCCTCCGCGCTTTGCGGATCCTTTTCCGCGCCGCACAGCCCGATCAGCAGACAAAGGCCTACCTTGTTGAGCGCGGACGCATAGCCCTGATCGGCTGACTGACGCCAGTACGAGAGCGCGGCGGCTTCGTCCTTCTCAACGCCTGTTCCATCGAGAAGGAACGAACCGTAATTGCACTGTGCCTTCGCGTCGCCTCTGTCGGCGGCAATTCTGGCAATGGCAGCCGCTTCGGCAGGGTCCTTGTCAACACCGTCCGCGCCGAGAAGATACTTGTCGCAGAGTTCGTTCAGTTCTTCGTTGGTCATTCTGTCATAATCATAGCTCAATGCAAAAACTCCTGTTCCAAAATTATTCTGTCAGACCACTGATGATATCCATCAGTTCGCCCCAACTGTCAATTTCAATGCCGTCAACCGGCATTCTGCTGTCGCTGTCATACCTGAGATTGCCCTTGTACCACACAGGGGTCATCCCGGCAGCCGCCGAGCCTTCGATATCCGGGACAAGCTGATCCCCGCAGAACCACACCTTCTCCGGCGCAACGCCCGCCTTGCCGAGAGCCGCCTCAAAGATATGTCTGTGCGGCTTGCGGAAAAGGTAGTCGCAGGAAGAGATCACGAACTGAAAATCCGCTTCGGGAATGGCATGGTAAATCCGTTTTTCCAGCGTCATTCCGCAGAAGGAGAGGTTGCTGACCACACCCGTGCGGATATGCTGCTCCTTCAGGAACGTCAGCAGTCCGCCGATGCCCTCGCAGGGCTGGCAGGGGTTCGCCGCCTCCCAGAATTCGGGTTCGAGATCGCGCAGGTCGGTTCCAGAGGGAAATTCTATGCCGAATTTGGCAAAGAGCCAGCGGTTGATGCTTTCCTCCGGCAGCTCCGTGAGCCGCTTGTGGCGTGTGGCGGGATTGAACCGGCCAAGCTCCACGTTGAGCTTTTCCTCCTCGTGCTGGAGATCGGCTCCGGTGATTCCCATCGGATTGGCAGAGGCGTAGCGCAGAATACAATCGAAGCCGGCTGCTCCGTCATAGGCGCCTTCTTTGATCAGCGTCTGCCCGTAGTCGAACATAATGAATGCCGGTCTTTTAAGTTCCAGAAGAAATCATCTCCCCGTCCGAATTACACTTTCAACCGTGTTTGACGGAAACGCTGAATAAGTCGATTCAGCCCACACCCGGTATATTATTCCCGTGCGGGCGAATCGACGGCAAGCCTTTATTCAGCATT
>CADCON010000203.1 GCA_902803035.1 uncultured Ruminococcus sp. | reverse complement strand
TCCATTTTTTCCTTGCACTTTATTATATCATAGATTCTCTCAAATGTCCATTCCTTGGGCTTTTCCGATTTTTTTAGCAGACACTATATAATTTCATGAGTCCCGCGTCGCAAATCGGCAGATACTCCGGATCAAAGCTGTCGCGGTAAAATTCAAACATATTTCCGATTCGCGTGACCTGCTGTTTCATTTCATCGGTTATCTCAATGCCTGCGTCAATGAGGACGGGCGCTATCTCCGCCATTTGAGGAATGTGGGCGTTTTCACAGCGGGGAAGAGCCTCTTCCAATGCGTTGCCACGCGAATAGCCGCCCGTCATATGCACGTCTGCACCCAGGCGCAGCAGTTCCTTTACGCTCTCCACGCGGTAATACATCGCAGCGTAAATCAGCGCCGTGGGGTGGTCATCCTTCTGAAAATTCACTTGTGCGCCGAGCGAAACCAGCAATCCGATATTTTCGGGCTTGCTGATAGCCGCCTCGCTGAGCGCCGTGCAGCCGTAAAGATTAGCATAATTGATATCCGCACCGTATTCCGTAACAAGCCATCTTATGACTTCCTCCGGCAGATTCGGATTCATCAGCGCGGATTTCTTGTAGTAGTCATTGAAACAGGCATTCGGCTCACATTTTTTCAGTGCCGCCTTGATTTTCTCCACATCGCCCGAAGCGATAATCTCATTAAAATCTCTCGGCAGCGTCTTTCTGAGCTTTCCCACATCATCACCGCCATTCTTTATTTCCACGCGTTTATGCGCCTTCCAGCATGATTCACCACTTACTAAGCGAGCGAATGCAAGCGCTTCACATAGTAATTCATCATTACAACAGAGTCATCGGTCTGCGTTCCCGCGGATTCGCATATGACGGTGGGATGCATGCCGCGCCTGACAATCTCGTCAATCAGCGGCTCGAACTGCGGGCCGTAGATTTCGTCCGCGAAGGTCAGATGCCGCTTCTCGCCGCCCGCGGTGTATTCGATCTTGCTGAAATGTATGTGCATATTGCGCAGGCGATCAATCCCCAGCTTGTTCTTGATCTCGTCAAGTGCCAGGACATAATCCATCGTCCCCTGCATACGGCTGTTGAGATGTCCGAAGTCCACGCAGGGCAGCATTCTCTCATCGAGCGTGCAGAATTCCAGCACTTCGCCGAGGTCGCCGAGCTGGTTGATCTTGCCCATGACCTCCGGGCAGATATGAATATGTCCAAGTCCCTGTTCATCGAGGGTATGCTGCGCCGCCGCAAGGGTTTCCTTGGCAAGAGCGGTCGCCTCTTCGCGGCTCCTCTTGCCGAGGCCGCCGGGGTGAACCACAATTCTGTCGGCTCCCATCCAGTCCGCGGCCTGTGCGCTCTGGAATATGTAATTGACGGAATTCATCCGCTTTTCTTCCTCCGCCGACGCGAGGGAAATGAAGTACGGCGCGTGAATCGACAGCTTGATGCCGCACTCCTTGGCTGTTTCACCGATAGCGATTCCCTTTGGCTCCTTGACCATTACGCCCCGTCCGCACTGGTACTCAAAAGCGGTAAGTCCCTGTGCGGCCAGCCATTCGATCAGCTTCTCGGTGGATTTAATCTTTTCGGCTGCCGAACGCTCACAGCTGCCGGCTGGCCCGAATCTCGGATCAGACATAATAAAAAAATCAGTCCTTCCAGAATTTCATAATGAAGCGCTCACAGGCGCGTTTGAATTTGAAAAAGAGCATAGGCTCCGGTTCATAGACCTCAGTCATCACCGTGTACGCTCCGAGCAGATTGCCACCCAAAATGTCGGTGAATATCTGGTCGCCTATCACCGCTGTCTCCTTCGGCCGCACGCCCAGCCGTTCACAAGCCCGCCGGAATCCCACGGGAAGCGGCTTCATTGCAGAGCCTTCAAATTCCAGTCCCAGCAGGCCGGAGAATTTGCGCACGCGCTCGCCATTGTTATTGGAGACAACCATCAGCATGAAGCCCTGCGACTTCATGCTGTCGATCCACTCCTGAACGCCATCGGCGGGAATGGGATTGTTATGGGTGGTCATGGTATTGTCGATATCGAGCAGCAGCGCCTTTATACCCGCGCTTCGCAGCATTTCCGGCGTAAGGTCGATCATCTTGCCTATGCGCATTCCGGGCTTGAATAAGGCCATGTAACTCAGTCCTCTCAATAAGAAAAAATGCAGGCACACCGTATAATCCGGCAATACCTGCATTTGATTCTCAGAATTGGCTAAGCAGATTCCGAAAGCCGGAATTACTTATACTTGCGCTTTCTGGCGGCTTCGGACTTCTTCTTGCGGCGTACAGAGGGCTTCTCGTAAGCTTCTCTCTTGC
>CADCON010000202.1 GCA_902803035.1 uncultured Ruminococcus sp. | reverse complement strand
CATTTCCCCCATCTTTCAATTAAACGCGGTTATCTTTTATCATACTAAATTACGGGAAAAAAGTCAAGCGGCATCTACGGAAAAAGCCGCGGAACAACCACATTTCAGCGTGATTCTTCCGCGGCATTGGATATGAATGCTCAATAATGCTCAGTTGCCTGTGGATTCACCGGGCGTAACCGGATCAGTTGCCGATGTCACGGACGGATCCGTGCTGCTTGTTTCCGTGGTGGAACCGCCGTCATCCGATGAGATGGGCTGCGAAGAAGCATCGCTCTCCGTCGAGGAAACATCATCCGGATCACCCGAAGAAACGTTGGACGCCGCCGCGCTTTGGACATTCACCGTGAACGAAGCGGTGTATCCTCCGTCTACGGATGTTGCCGTTATCACAGCGGTGCCTTCCTTTCTGGCGGAAAGCGTGCAGGAATCGCCCTTGCCGCTGACCGAAACCACCGAGGAATCGGACGACGACCAGGAGCAGTCCTTCTCGCTGGCTGACGAGGGGGTGAAGCTGACCGTCACATTGATCGAATCCCCGACCAGCATGGTCTTGCTGTCAAAGCCAAACGCAATTCCCGCGACCGGCACACGATTGGTGGCGGGATCCACATACTGGCTGGCAATCGAAGGCTTGCCGGCCGACATTCCGAGCGGCGAGCCGTTGACGATTTTCACATTGGTGCCGACCCAGCAGAACTGATAGATGAAATAGGCCGCCTGCGCACTGGTTCTCATGCAGCCGGAAGAAGCGTTGGTGCCGATCTGTCTGACGCTGCCCTCCATCAGCGTGCCGAAATTTTTCTGCTTGTAGAGCGGACCGTGGAAGAACAGACTGCCGTAATACTTGCAGCAGTAGGGAGAATAGCAGCTTCCCCAGCTATGCCATTTTTCCTTGCCCTTGATGGTGAAATCCCCGACCGGCGTCAGGGACGCGGTGCGTCCGGTGGCGGTGAGGTAGGTCGTTTTCGGCACAGTGTATTTTCCGCTGCTGTCCTTGCCGAAAATGGTGATCGTATGCGAGCCTTTTTCCACATAAATGAAGTAAGGCGAGTTGTTGACCGGAAAGTCCTCCGGATTCACACCGGAACCAGCCGCGGGGGTAACCGGCATCTCACTGCTGATTACGTCGCCGGTGTCGTCGTCAATGATCTCATAGGGAGCGTCGGGATTGCCGAGATCCAGGCCGCCTGTATTGACCCTTTCCTTGAGGATATACCCGATCACCTTTTTCTCCGGATCGCTGATCCTGTAATAATCCCCCTCCGAGGCATAAATCATCACGTTCGAGCCGGCGGAAAGTCTGCCAACCACCAGAGAGAATTCATCCGCCGCTTCATAAATGTCGCTGTCCTCGAAAAGCATACCGGTGCCGATAACGTTCCCGGAAATCTGATCGATTCCCGGACTGTCCGATTCCGTGACAAACACGGTTTCCTTCACGTCATACATCGTATCGATCTCACTATCATCCCTGATGAATAGCGATATCACAACGCCGCCGGCGGCCAGCACGGCGACAAGGGTCAGAATGACGAGCAGCGCATTCTTCTTTTTCATCGAGCGTTCCGTTTGTCCGAACGAGCCGGCCTTCTCCGGTTCCTCAGACGCGGACTGCAAGTCGCTTGCTCCGCTGTTCTGCCGGTAATTCGCCTCATTCAGATCCAGCGTTTCATCGGAATTAAGGGTATTCATCTCAAAAAATGCGTTTCTTTCATTATGATTCACGTCAACTCACTCCTGTATTTTCCATGAAAATCAGGCCCTTCACGACATTCCTCACCAGTACATCAGAAGGATCATACAATTGAATTCATTATACTCCGTACTCTGTCAGATGTCAAAGGTAAAAATGTAAACATTCCTCCGGTGGGGCACAATCCGGAACACAATCGACCATTCCCCGCTGTTTTATTACGACAGAAAAAATCCCTGAAACGCCCTACAACAGGCATTTCAGGGACCATATCATGGAGCTGTTAACCAGATTCGAACTGGTGACCTCTTCCTTACCAAGGAAGTGCTCTGCCTACTGAGCTATAACAGCAAGCTGGCGACCCGGAACGGGCTCGAACCGTCGACCTCTAGCGTGACAGGCTAGCGTTCTAACCAGCTGAACTACCGGGCCATAATCCGTGACTGTTCATTGCTTTGCAGTCACCGTAACAGCTTCATCATTATATCAGCTATTTTTCTGTTTGTCAAGAAGAATTTTATTTTTTTTGTTTTTTAAAGAATTAATTTATGATTTGTCGCAAATAGTTGGTAATTGAAATATAATATTACACAAATCGCGCAGTCATTCCGCTGACCGCCGAATAGGGCACGCATCTGCACCACACGCCCACACTCTTTCCGCCCGCGACAGGCATAATGCTGCAAAGGTCGTCCATTCTGCAGGACAGGGAACTGCTGATCCGCATTCCGTCCACACTGCCCCTCCTGAGATAGAGCAGCTCCGCGCGGCAGAATGCCATTCCGCCGGTCCGCACCGCGGAAGGCGTGATCTGCGCGCCGAATTCACCCGCCATACGGATTCCCAGCCAGCAGCGCATTCCTCCGCAGCACAAGGCAAAAACCGCCCCGGCGCAGAGAATTCCCATTGCGTTTCCGCCCCCACTGACCGCTGTCACCACACAGGCCGCCGATACGCACAGGCATACCATGAATTCCCTGAAGAATGCCCTTCGCAGCCTGCCCGCATCGGCATAATTCCTTCCGTTTTCCACGGACAATCCCAGAAGGCGGAGCGGGCTGTCTTCCCTATTGCCGCGCGGCATCCACAGGGTGCAGGGAACGCGCCTTCCGCCCGAACAGATCAGCTCCATGCTGCACGCGCCGCAGAAGGCCGCCGCCGGGCCGCAGCCCACCGATACGCCCGCCGCCGAACGGTACGGCACATACACCATTCGCCCGCCCCGGCGTCCGTAGGTGACGCGGTATCCTCCCGGCAGCGTTTCCGTTGTAAGACGGCTGTATTTCACAGCCATTCGCAGCATCGCCGCCACAGCCGCCAGCAGCAGCGCGGACGCGCCGATATCCGCCGGCAGGCTGCCGCGTGAAAAGACCGTGAGCAGCGCGGAAGCGGTCAGCAGCAGCAGCGGACGCTCCGCCGTCAGGGCAAAGGCAGCCGCCGAATGTCTTCCCTGCCGGAAGCTGCCGGAAGGACACGCGTCCACCGGTGCCGGGGATTCCATTACGCGCCTGATCAGCGCGTCCGCCTGCTCCTTTTTCATGATCATCGAGAACCACGCCCTCCGCCTGCCTTCGCAGTACAGTTTCACCTTCGCACACCCGAAAAGCCGCGTCCCGCTCCATTCGGCACAGGTCATTCCCCGCAGCTTCAGCCGCCTTTCCCCTTCCGGCATTGTAACACGGAGCGTGTCCCCGTCTGTTTCCCATCGCGTGCGGCAGTTGGTACAAATGCCCTTCGCGGCACACACCGCCGAAAGGATCGCGCCGCCCGTCAGGACAGCCAGTCGTCCCCCCGCGCTTCCGATGAACGTCTGGCCCAGCCACGCCGCCAGCAGCGGAAACACACACGCCGCCATGAAACGGCCGTGCGCGTTGAACAGATTCAGAAAATGCGGTTTCCCCGCAAGCGCGCCGTCGTCTTTCTTCATGCGATACTCCCGTCCCGGGTCATAAAGCGGTCAAGCAGCCTTCCGTCGCCGGTTTCCACGCCCCGGAGCGTGACCTTTCCGCTGCCGGTGAAAAATACGACCGTGCACAGTCCCAGCCTTCTCTGAAGCGGGCCGCCACGGATCTCCGAGCAGCGGACATCGCTTCTGCTGATAATGACCGCCCTTCTGATGAGAAATCCCCGCTCCACCCGCAGGCATCCCCCGCTGCGAAGGTAACTGATCCTGCCGAAGCTCAGCGGCAGCACGATTCCCGCGCAGCAAACCGCGCCGCATATTCCCGCCGCCGCGTATGCCGCCGCACGGAATCCCGCCAGCCAGAGCGCGACCGCGCCCGAAAGGGTCGCGGCGACGCACATTCCGCAGTACAGCCTGAGAAGAAGAATATATTTTGAGGAACACCTTCCGATGATTTCCACACGCATATGCAACACTCCCTTTATGATTACTCTGCCCCATATGTAAATTTTTATTCAATATTAGGGCGCATCGCCAACTTAATGCTTGCAATCACATGATTGTTTTGATATAATAAAATGACATGGTTCATACGCCGGAAAAAGTCAGGGAGGTAGTGTCTGTTATGAAAAACATCCGCATCATCATTGCCGCGCTCGCCGCTGCGGCTGCCATATGCACCGCGCTTCTCTGTGCGCCGACCGCGTCCGCAACGGGAGGACAGGGGAATTCGCCCACCTCCTCCGGCACAACGAGAACGACCAGAAACGCTGATTCCGCTTCTGACCCGGACGCCAATGTGTCCGAGGTGACCGTTTCCTCCAATCCACAGGAAACGCTGGGTACGGTCGGCTTTTCCGAATCCAACACCAAGCGCATTACCGTCGGCAAATCCACCGTGCTGTACCTGACCATCAAGGACATGGGCTACAATTACCAGACCACCTTTGAAACCTCCGATCCCACCATCGCCACGGTCAAAAAAATCGACAACCGCGCGGTGAAGGTGGTCGGCCTCAAAAGCGGCACCGTCATCATTACCGCTACGGTACCCAAATCCAAGACCGTCACCATTTCAGCCAAATATGAGCTGGAAATCGGCGAGGGCGACGGCTCCTCCCAGACACAGAGCAACGATACCTCTTCGGCGGAGGGCGGCGGCATTATCCGCGATGACGACGGCGACAACAATGCGGATCTCGACCTGTTTTCTTCCACTACCGACCCGATGCTTCTGGAATACGCGAAGCTGCGGCGAGGCAGCGGCGCCGCTTCACTCCTTCTGGGACTGATCGGCTGGGGACTGATTCTTTTCTCCGTGGGGTATGTCTTCTCGGTCATCATACGCAGCCGCACCCCCAAGATGAATGTTTCCCCCGGCAGCCGAAGGCGTTACAGCACGGGCGGTTCGGGTTCGCTCCGTTCGGGAAGCAGGCTTCTTCCCGACAGGTATTACCGCCATCTGAAAAAGTATTAGTTTTAACTCAGTTTAAGGACAGAGGAGTATCCTGTTATCATGAAAAAAGTAGCCAGTCTGATGGAACGCATCAGAAACTGTAACCGCACCGTTCTTATCTGTTTTATCACAGGCGCGGCGTTTGCGCTGATGGGAATCTTTCAACTGATTCTGATTCTACTCACGCCGCCGGCGCGGACAATCGACCATATTTTTCTGGTCATCGCCGATATGCTGATCTCCGCCGGCTGCATCGGTTACGCCGTGTATCTGAAACGCTCTGACCGCGGCAATGATTCCGCAGACGCGGCGGAAGCGGAAAAGCCGGAACCTGTCAGGCATTCCGCGCCCTCCGGCGGCAGAAACGCCGTTTCCCCGCGCCCCGAAAGCGACCGAGTGCCCGGAAAGGAGAATTCCGGCGACCGCAGCCGCGTGCCCCGTAATCCCGAAGGAAGAAGCGCGCAGCCGAACGGAAAAAGCCAAACGGCATCCCGCGGTAATCCGGCGCAGAGCAGGCAGTTCAACAGACGTCATTCCGACAGCAATGAATGAGCCTGCCGACTAATTACTTCTGGAAACGCTGCATCAGTCGATTCTCTCACCGTTCAGAGGGTGTTTCCCGGCGCGGATTCGACTGTTTCGCTATTATTACGCGTATCCACGACACGAGGTGTAAGAAAAATTGTCAGTTCCACAGGATAAAATACGCAATTTCAGCATCATCGCCCACATAGACCACGGCAAAAGCACGCTTGCCGACAGGATTCTGGAAAAGACCTATTCGGTGAGCCTGCGCGAGATGGAGGATCAGATTCTCGACAATATGGAGCTGGAGCGTGAGCGCGGCATTACCATCAAGTCACACGCCGTCACCCTCAATTACAAGGCCTCCGACGGGGAAATGTACACCTTCAATCTCATTGACACCCCTGGTCATGTGGACTTCAATTACGAGGTTTCGCGTTCGCTTGCCGCCTGTGAAGGGGCGATACTGGTGGTTGACGCCAGTCAGGGCATCGAAGCGCAGACGCTCGCCAACACCTACCTTGCCATCGACGCGGGGCTTGAAGTGGTGCCGGTCATCAATAAAATCGACCTTCCCTCCGCTGACCCGAAGCGGGTCATTCATGAGATAGAGGACGTGATCGGCCTTCCGGCGGAGGACGCCCCCCAGATTTCCGCCAAGGTGGGGCTGAATATCGAAGCCGTTCTGGAAAAAATCGTCACCGACATTCCCGCCCCCGACTGCGACCGCGAGGCGCCGCTCAAGGCGCTGATCTTTGACAGCTATTACGACAGCTACAAGGGCGTTATCGTCTATGTCAGGCTCATGGAGGGCGTTCTCCATCCCGGCGACACCATCCGCATGATGAGCACCGGCGCGGAATTCAATGTCGTGGAATGCGGCTACCTCCGCACGACCACCCTGGAACCGGTCAGGGAACTTGCGGCCGGCGAAGTGGGATATATCGCCGCTTCCATCAAGACCGTGTCCGACGCCATGGTGGGCGACACGGTGACCAACGCCGCCAGGCCCGCCGCGCAGCCGCTTCCCGGATTCCGCAAGGTCAATCCCATGGTTTTCTGCGGCATTTACCCCGCCGACGGCGCGAAGTACGGCGATCTCCGCGACGCGCTGGAAAAACTGCGGCTCAACGACGCTTCCCTCTCCTTTGAACCCGAAACATCCGTCGCTCTCGGCTTCGGCTTCCGCTGCGGATTCCTCGGACTGCTGCACATGGAAATCATTCAGGAACGTCTGGAACGGGAATACAATCTCGACCTCATCACCACCGCGCCGAGCGTTATTTACAGGATAACCGGCACTGACGGACAGGTCACCTATATCGACAACCCCACCAATTATCCCGATCCATCGCAAATCAGCAGCGCGGAAGAACCTATCTGTGAAGCGCACATCTTCTCCCCCACTGAATACGTCGGCAATATCATGGAGCTTTGTCAGGACAGGCGCGGCATCTTCAAGGGAATGGAATACATCGACACCGACCGCGTCGATATTCACTATGTCCTGCCGCTCAACGAGATCATTTACGACTTCTTCGACGCGCTGAAAAGCCGCACCAAGGGCTATGCGTCGTTCGATTACGAGCCGGCGGGCTATCAGCGTTCCAACCTCGTCAAGCTCGATATGCTGCTCAACGGCGAAATCGTGGACGCGCTCTCCTTCATCGTCCACGCCGACAGCGCGTATTCCCGCGCCCGCAAAATGACCGCGCGGCTCAAGGAGCATATTCCGCGCCAGCTTTTTGAAATACCCATTCAGGCGGCGATCGGCGGCAAGATTATCGCCCGCGAAACGGTTAAGGCGCTTCGCAAGGATGTGCTTGCCAAGTGCTACGGCGGCGATATCACCCGCAAGAAGAAGCTGCTGGAAAAGCAGAAGGAAGGCAAAAAGCGTATGCGGCAGCTCGGTTCGGTGGAGGTTCCTCAGGAAGCGTTCATGTCAGTACTCAAGCTGGATACGGATTAATGAATAATTTACATTGGGAAGCGATGGATGTATGAAAAAAAGCCAGGCCGCCAAAAGGCGCGAAAGAATGAAAAAACAGGCCGACAGGTCGATGAATATCACCATCATGATCCCGTCCCTCAATCCTGATCAGAAGCTGATCAATTATGTCCGGCAGCTCGCCGAGCAGGATTTCCGGGAAATCGTGGTCATCAATGACGGAAGCGCCGCGCAGTACGACCCGGTTTTTGAAGAGGTCGCCGGCATTCCCAAATGCACCGTTCTCCGCCACGAGGTCAACCGCGGCAAGGGCAGAGCATTGAAGACCGGTATGGAATATGTCCTGAAGAATCACCCCGACTGCGTCGGCATTGTCACGGGGGACGCGGACGGTCAGCACCGCCTCAAGGACACCATCCGCGTGGCAAAGGAGCTTCTCAGGAATGACAATCGCCTGGTGCTCGGCTCCCGCAATTTCAATTTCCCCAACATTCCCGCCCGTTCCTCCTTCGGCAACAAGCTGACGTCGTGGGTATTCGCCGCGATGTTCGGGCAGAAGCTGATGGACACCCAGACCGGGCTGCGCGGCATTCCTCTCAGGATCGTACCCACTATGATAAAGATCTCCGGCGAGCGGTTTGAGTATGAGATGAATATGCTCATCCAGTGCCGCAGACAGAAAATCGAAATCTATGAAATTCCTATCGAAACCGTCTACATAGACGAGAACAGCAGTTCCCACTTCAATCCGATTGTCGATTCGGTGAAGATTTACTGGCTGATCTTCCGCAGCTTCTTTTCCTTCATTTTCACCTCCATCGGCTGCACCCTTCTCGATCTCGCACTTTTCACCATTCTCACCGAATTCATCATTCCCTCCGACTTTAAATACAACATTCTGGTTTCCACCGCCATCGCACGCGTGGTTTCCGCAACAGTCAATTTTATCGTCAACAAGAATGTCGTATTCCACAAGAAGGGGCATATCGTTTCCTCTGCCTTCAAGTATTTCTGCCTCGCGGTCATTCAGATGCTCATCTCCGCCAAGTCTGTCGAATTCCTTGTGTGGCTGCTGGGCTGGAATAAAACCGTCATCAAGGCGATTGTGGACACTATCCTCTTCATGTTCAATTATTTTATCCAGAAGAAATTCATCTTCAGACAGTGACGCCGCAAACAAACTGAAATCCCCGCATTTCCTCTGCCGTCCGGCTTTCGGGAAATGCGGGGATTGCTTTTTTTATTTGATTCCGTTCTGAAGCTTGGCTGCCATGAGGGTGTTCTTCATGAGCATGGCGATGGTCATGGGTCCCACGCCTCCGGGAACGGGCGTGATGGCGGCGCATTTCGGCTCCACCGACGCGAAATCCACGTCGCCGCAGAGCTTGCCGTTTTCGTCGCGGTTCATTCCCACGTCAATCACCACCGCGCCTTCCTTCACCATGTCGGCAGTCACGAATTTCGCCTTGCCGACGGCCGCCACCAGAATATCCGCGCGGCGGGTGACTTCAGCCAGATTCTTCGTGCGGCTGTGGCAGATGGTGACGGTGCCGTTCTCATGGAGCAGCAGCATCGCCATGGGCTTGCCCACAATATTGCTCCTGCCGATGACGACGCATTCCTTTCCCGCGACGTCGACGCCGCTCTCCCTGATCAGTTCCATCACGCCGGCGGGCGTGCAGGGCAGGAAGCTGTACTTGCCTATCATGATCTTGCCGACGTTCTCCTCGCTGAAGGCGTCCACGTCCTTTTCGGGAGCAATCGCCTTAATCACCGCCTTGTCGTCCAGACCGGCCGGCAGGGGAAGCTGGCAGAGAATGCCGTTGATGTCGCTGCGGTCATTCAGACATCTGACCAACGCGATAAGCTCGCTCTGGTCGGTGTCGGCGGGAAGGGCGAATTCCTCCGAGCGGAAACCGACCTCGGCACACGCCTTCTTCTTATTGTTGACATAGACCCTTGAAGCGGGGTCGTCGCCCACAATGATCACAGCGAGTCCGGGAACAATACCTTTTTCCCTCAACTGAGCCGTTTCCGCCGCGACGTCCGCTCTCACACGGGCCGCGACTGCCTTGCCGTCAATTATTTTAGCCATAAAATATCATCTCCGAAAATAGTAATCATTCCATTCTGTCCGCTCAGTCATCATCGTCTTCGTCGTAATCCCAGGTGATCAGCCCCACATCGGTCAGCAGGTTCCTGAGCGGCGGGAAGAAGAAAACAATGTAGGCGACGCCCGTCCCCGCAAGAGCCATGCAGCCCTGCGAAAGGTTGAATGTGCCGGACATACACAGAATCCGCATTGTTCCCACGGCAAAGAAGCTGAACAGCATCGTCAGAAGGTACAGCATTGGATTGCGGAAGGGCTTGATCAGTATCAGGAGGAAGAACGCAAACGGCGCCGCCATGATCGCGCAGCTCAGCATTTCTTCCCTTCCCATCGCGGACAGCCCTCCGACAACATCCGCGCTGATGTGCGACTTCGCGTAGGTCATGACGTTGGATTTGTCAATGCCCGTAGCCAGCAGCTTTCTGAGGAAAAGCGCATCGGCGGCGTAGATGAGATAAAACGCGAAAAGCGCGTACGCCGCAAGCCGCATAATGACTTCCTTGCTGATGCGAAGCGGGATGAGCGATACATTCAGACCCACCGCGGTCAGCAGACATACCGATACTTCCACAAAGCACAACGGGTCAAAGATGTAGGAATGGTAATTCATTCCCAGCATGACGTAGATTCCCGCCCCTCCAAGAAACAGCAGCAGCACCGTGAACAGTATTCTGAGCCAGTCTGAAAAATACTCGTCCTTTTCTCCCGATTCGTCCGCGTCATCACTGACCGCGGTCCGGGATCTGTGAATCAGACTTTCGTTGGACTCCGCCCGCATGATGGTGGCCAGCTCTTCACTCGGAGTTCTCTCCGGCTCCGGTTCAGGTTCGGGTTCCGACGCGGGTTCCGGCTCCGGAACGGGTTCAGGTTCCGGCGCGGGTTCAGGCTCCGGCGCGGGTTCAGGTTCCGGCGCGGGTTCCGGCTCCGGCACGGGTTCCGGCTCCGGCGCGGGTTCCGGCTCCGGCGCGGGTTCCGGCTCCGGAACGGGTTCAGGCTCCGGTGCTTTTTCTGCTGCCTTTGCCCTTTCGGCAGCCAATCGCTTTTTTTCCCGCCGCTCGTGTTCCTCTTTCAGTCTTCGGGCGCATTCCGCTTCAAAGGCAGCCCATTCGTCATCGGCATTGCCGCCCGCTGTCTTATCGGGTTCAAATTGGTTATCTCCCAAATCGGATCACCTCTTTCTCAATTCAGAAGCCACGCGGCTTCTTATTCCTCTGTGGACTCCGGTGCTTCCCCGGTCTCCGCGTCTTCCGGCTTTTCCTCAGAAGCCGCGCTTTGTCCGTGCGCCTTCAGCCAGACCTCGGTCGGCTGAA
This sequence comes from uncultured Ruminococcus sp., assembly GCA_902803035.1. Lineage (GTDB taxonomy): Bacteria > Bacillota > Clostridia > Oscillospirales > Acutalibacteraceae > RUG762. The sequence continues at coordinate 7,044 of CADCON010000202.1, read as the reverse complement.
AATGGATGGCAGCCCAATCCAATTCAAATCCGAGCTTCGCAATGCCTTCGCCCTTTCCGGTGCGCCGGAAGACAGGCAGCTTGATGGGAAGATTCATGAAGCCCAGATACAGAAGCGTTCCCGACGCAAGCACGCAGAGAATCGCCAGAAGCTGCGACACCTTGATCACATTGTCCACCAGCCATAAGCTGTCGGTCCGCAGTCCTTCGATCCACGCCCTGCCAAGGCCGTACCACACCAGATAGCTGAGAAACATCTGTCCCTTGAAGCGATAGTACCTTCTGCTGATGAAGTGCAGCAGAAGGAATCCTCCAAGACACCAGAGCGATTCATACAGGAAGCAGGGATGCACCGTGGTGGGGCCGACCTTCCGGGACACACCGTCCACCATCTCATAATAAACGGTGTTGGCACTGTACATTCCCCACGGAAGGCTTGTTTCGCTGCCGAATGCCTCCTGGTTCATGAAATTGCCCCAGCGTCCGATCCCCTGACCGATCAGGAATCCGACCGCGGCCACATCAAACACCGGCAGAATCTCCACCTTCTCGACATATTTGCACATGATCAGACCGGAAATGAACGCCAGGATCACGCCGCCGTAAATCGCCAGTCCGCCGTCCCTGATATTGATCATATCCCAGAAGCTGTTGTAGCTGTTCCATCTGAAGATCACATAATAAATCCTCGCGCCGACAATGCCGAAGAAGAGTCCGACCAGCACAATGTCGATCAGCGGGTCCATTTTTACATTGAATGTCTTTTTGCTGCGCCACGCGTACAGCACCGCCAGCAAAAATCCGGTCATGATCAGCAGCGCGTACCAGTAGATATCCACTCCGAACACACTGAATGCCACACGGTTGATAGTGAAGTCCAGTCCCAGCTTCGGAAAACTCACCTTCATATGATTCAATTCCTCCTTGCCCCGCCTGACAACTTCCGGCGGGCGTATTCAATTTCAATCGCCGCTAAGCCTCCGGCTCAATATAATCCTCGATGGAAGGGCTGCGGCCTTCGTCCGAAAAGAATTCGTCGATATATTCCTCCGGCATCTGCGCCTTATCGGGCACCTTCCGGCTCTCCTGGTCGAGATTCCGCAGGGCAATCCCGCAAATCAGCATGATGACGCCCAGCACCGCAAGCACAATCGCGGTTACGCGGATCACAAACTGCCTTTTAGCCGCCGCATTCTCTTCGTTTTTCTCGTTTCCGGTCTGCGGCTCGCGCTTGCCCAATTCGGGAATGTCATCGGTCTGCGGCTCGCGCTTGCCCGCTTCGGGAACGCCGTCGGCGGACAATTGTTCTGAACGCTCCGTGGCGTCCGTTTCTATGATCATCTTTCCGGAATCATTGTTTTCCACATCACTCACCGTCCCCGGACAGGCCAATGAATTTTTCTATGGCCGTCAGATCAAGCCCATCGCAGCCACGGAGGAATTCGTAAAGCCGTGAAGCGACGGCCCGGCAGCCGCCTTCCTTCATGCTTTCGAGATTGAGCGGCATGATCGGGTCGTGAACGCTCAGACGAAGCAGGAACCAGCCGTCTTCCTCTTCAAACGACACGCGCAGGCCTTCGCGGTTGTCGTCCGCGACAATCCAGTCCTTCCGTTCCGAAGCGTATTGTCCGAGAGCCTCCAGCACCTGCGTTCCGTACTCCCTGAAGTCCTCCCGCTTGATCCTGAAGCGAAGCTCGCATTCCTCCACCGGCTCCTCCAGCTCCGCGGTAAGCTGCGCGAGGGATTCTCCGCGCGCGCGGAGCTGCGCCATCTTGATGATAATCATGGTGACCAGATACGCGCCGTCGTCGAGGAAGTAATTCTCTCTCATGGCGGCGTGTCCGCTGGTTTCAATGGCGAGCGGGCAGTCAATGCCCTGTTCGTTCAGCTCGACCGCGCGGTTGATGACATTGCGGTATCCCCTGCGGTAGCGGTAATGCACACCGCCGAGCGTATTCTCGATGAACCGCTTCAGTCCCGCGGAGGTAGTGGAATCGGTCACAATGGTGCCGCCCGGACAGTTTTCCAGCGCAATCGCCGAAGCGAGCGCGACCAGCCTGTTGCGGTTGATCTCCGCGCCGAAGCAGTCCACCGCGCCGCCTCTGTCCACATCGGTGTCAAAAATCACGCCGAGATCGGCATGGGATTCCAGCACCGCGCGACAGATGGACTTCATGGCTTCCTTGTCCTCCGGATTGGGAATGTGATGAGGGAACATTCCGTCCGGCTCCAGGTACACGCTGCCCGAAATATCCGCGCCCAGCGGTTCCAGCACATCATAGGCATAGAAGCCGCCCGCGCCGTTACCGGCGTCCACCACAATATGCAGCCCTTCCAGCGGACGTTCGCAGTCGCCACCCGCAATCCCCTTGCGGATCATGTCCCTGAGATGGGCGGCATAATCCTTCATATAGTCCGTCTTTTCCGCGCAGCCGCCTTCCGCCGAAGCAGGGAATTCCCCCGCGTCACAGAAGCCGAGAATTTCCTCGATGTCGCAGCCGTCCAGACCGCCCGCGGGGGTGAAGAATTTCAGGCCGTTGCGGTGGTAGGGGTGATGACTTGCCGTGATCTGCACGGAGCCGTCGAGCTGCCTGTCCAATGTGATCATAAACATGGACGGCGTCGAAGAAAGACCGCAGTCCAGCACCTTCGCACCGCAGCTCACCATCGCGCCGCACACCGCCGAACGGATTCTGTCGGCGGAAATGCGGCTGTCGTGACCGACGGCCACCTTCAGCGCGGACGGCTGCTTGCCGGTCTTGCGGGAAAGCCAGAGCAGAAATGCCCTCGCCATCCTGCCGACCACTTCGTCAGTCAGATTCAGCGGTTCGCCCTCCACGCCGTCAACGGCAACGCCCCGGATATCGGTGCCGCTCTTGAAGCTCTTCCAGAATTTATCCATGACCATATTCCTTTCCTGAATGCAGACGCATTCCCAATAGTATTCCATTATGGAGCCATATTAAATGTATTATACAACAAAACTTGCCTTACATCAAGTATATATTTGAATCAATCTTTTAATTCCGACGATTATTCCGGAGAAAAACAGCAAAAAAGCCGTTTCCCAGCCCTTTATCGGACTGAGAAACGGCTTTGCCGTACCGGATCTTTCAGGTTAGTCGAGAATATACACCTTGATCTGGCGTCTGCCGAAATTGCGGCATTCACGCTCGGTGTTGTAGAAGAGATCGACAAGCACGCGGCCGCTTCTGAGCGCTCCGCCTGTGTCGGCGGCAACGGCGTAACCGTATGTATATCTACCGTCGGCGGAAACAATGTACATCTTGGTGCCGTAGGGGATCTTTCTGGGGTCCACCGCCACACGGCCGACCTTCACTGTCTTGCCGGTGGAGGTGAGCGCGCCTCTCCGCGCGGTGTAGGCTGTGCCGGAACCGGTCAGCACCTTGGAATAGCTGATTTCCTTGCCGTTGATGGTGATGGTCTTGCTCTCGGTGTTGACCTTGGCGCTGGTCTTGGTCTTGCTGGAGGTGGTTTTCTTGGCGGCCGCCTTCTTGGTGCCCTTGAGCACCACCTTGTTGACGGCCTTCTTGGTGACCTTCTCGCTCACCTTGGTATCCGCCAGCTTGCCGTTGACATACTTCTTGGTAGTGGTGACCTTTTTCTCACCGTTCACGCCCTCGACAGACACCTTTGTCTTGCCGCTTTCCAACGTCTTGTCATTCTTGGTGACTGTCTTGAATTTGACCGTCTTGGTCTTGGTGTCGGTCACATACTTCACACGGTCGATCTTGATCACCATGTTTTCCTCGGCATTCGCGCCCAGATCCACATTCACTGTGTCGTCGCCCTGCGGCAGTGTCACGCCGGCGTTCTCAAGTGCTTCTCCGACTGTGCCGTTGACAGCGGAAACGGTCTTTTCCTTACCGCCGTCGATGACCTTCATCTCAAAAGCCCTGATGATCTTGATGGCCTTGGCAGAGCTGTCGTCTGCGCTGTGGACGGAATAAGCGTCGTTGTCCGAAAGCGCGAAGCCTGCCTGTCTGATGATCTCAACGGAGCTTTTATTTCTGGAAACGACCACATTCTGCGACTGGTTTCCGTCAGTTACCTTCACTACTGAAAGATTCGATGAAATGAATATTGAGCCGACCAAAGCAGCTGACGCAAGAAGAATGGACGCCCACTTGCGGCTCCTTAAGAAATCTGCTGTCTTACTCATAACGTTTCCTCCACTTTCTTTTCCGTCCGGGGTTATCAGCCCCGCACGCAATCAAGGGTTACCGTGCAACTCAACGCCCGCGTTCTTGGACAGAAGAATCAGCGGTTGTCTCGTCTTACGGCCGTCCGGTCTGTATCTCCGGACGATGTGGCCATTATAATCTCATAATCGGATATTGTCAAGCGGTATTCAGTGAAAACTTTTGTGCATAATGCCGAGTCACCGCTTTCCGGAAAACAAAATATCCCCCGTTCCTTGTCAAAAGCTAGGATAAATGACGATAAATGGGCGAAGTGATAGTTTACCGATTTAAAGCGTGAGTAAAAATATTTGGTCAAGGTGCCGAATTCGCTTTGTCATTTTTTGTTACCGTTCTTACAAATTTGTATTTCCCGTCAATTTAAGCTATTTTGTTTCTATAATGAAACATTAACGCGGTTTTTTAATGGATTTCCGCCAGATATTATACATTTCTCATCCGAAAACAAGTGATGTTGCACATGACAAAATAACAGAAGAATTTTTGTCATTTTTACGAAAAACAAGGGAAACAGCCCTCTGTTTGTCGCAATTGCATAACCCCGTGTACAAGCATTTATGCAATATCATAATATGCCGCCGCTTACGAAATATGACAGAAACCGGAAATATGACTGGATTGTAATCTTTTTCCCGAAAAAAAAACAACAGCCGCCCCGCCGACCGGAACGGCTGTCTGTTTTGAGATGTCATTATTCTATACTTCACTTGAACCGGTGGGACGCCGTCCCCCGGCTTCAGACTATTTTCAAAATCAATGGAACGTGTTTTTCCGTTCTGAATTTCCTTGTGCTATTGGTCATGTTCCGCATCTTCGCTATGATGAATGTCTTTTTCAAAAAAACATCGGGACGTTATCTTGCGTGCTCTGCCGCCCTGAGAAAAAACTCCGGCGCGAGAAAGCTGAGCGCGCCGCGATCCGCAGGCGCGAGTGTGACGGTCACACCGGGCATCATGTGGGAAACAAGCCTTGCCGCCCCGCTGACGTCCTTTTCGCTGATCACTAAATCGGTGACCGCGTTCTCCCTGACATATTCCAGAAGAGCCGCCGCCGGTTGTGTGCTGTAAAGCACGGTGAGATTGGCTCCTATCGAGGACGAATACCTGAAAAGCTCCTCGGTGCGCTCGGCGTACTGTCCCCCGCATTCGGGGAAAACGCCGACGACCGACATACTGTCGCCGTCATCGCGGCACAATGCGAGCAGCTTTGCGGCAAGCTGTCCGCGGCTGTCTTCCAGATACAACGCCGCTGCCCTGCGAGCGTTATCCATAAAACAAAACACCTCCGTATGTAATGCAATCGACTTCAGCGGCAGGCATCATCTCCCCGCGCCTCCGTTCAATACTATTATACACCTTGTAAAACTGAAATAAAAAGAATTTTAGTGTATATTATATAAATAATGTGTTAATAACTATGACGAATTTTGAAACATACACAAAAAGCATACAGCCCCTTGTGAGTGCCGTATGCTTTCCATCATGCTATGTAACCGGAATCATCGTATGCAGCCGGAATAAACGGTCATTCGCCGTCGGTCTTCCTGACAAGCTGTATTTCTTCTTTCGTGCCCATGTCTACGCCCTTGGCGGTGATTGGATCAACGGCATATTCGCCGATCTTTTTGCCTTTTTGGTTGTAGAGAAGGACAAAAGCCGTGCCGTCCGCCGCATAGGTAATCCCTGTGGAAACGGGACGCTTGCCGTTGACGCTTTCATAGTAATCCTGCGCCATTTCTTCCAGATCGGCGCGGGTATGGAAGCAGAATGCATCCGGCTCCTGCTCTCCGAGAAGCGTGAGATTTTCCGTCCGCTTGTCGTTCGTCCATGTGAGGACGCGCTTGCCCTTTTCGGTGATCTCAACCTTCGCGGGATCGGAGAAATCCGCCGCGCCGAGATTGAAATCCACGTTTGCTCCGTCGGCTTTTACCTTGAACGGAATGCCCATGCCCATCTGAATTTCATCGAACCTACCGTTGCCTTCGTCGGAAAAAACGTAATATCCGATCAGCTTTTCACCGTCGTCCGCCGCCCAGACGCCGCGGCAGAAGGTCTTTCCGTTGTCAAAATACACGCCGTCCGCCGTTCGGTTTACGTCCGAAGCGGAAACCGTCTTTTCCTTCTTCTTGTCCTCCGAACAGCCCGCCGCGCAGAGCAGCATCAGAAATGCCGCCGCCAGCGCAGTCATTCTTACCGTCATTGAATTCTTCCTTCTCATTACAATACCCCCTGAATGCCATGCGGCAAAAGAAAAAGAGCCGGGTGTGAAGCGCGGCATTCGGATAAATGCCACGCTCCGCACTCCACACTCTGCATTCTCAACCGGATTCATCAGCCTATGAACATGGCGTGAATCGCTGAAACCGCCTTGTCGGCGTCCTCCTCGTTGATGAGGACGGAAATCTTGATCTCGCTGGTGGAGATCATTCTGATATTGATATGCGCGCCGTACAGAGCCTCGAACATCTTGGCGGCGACGCCCGCGTGGGTTTCCATGCCCGCGCCGACGATGGAGACCTTGGCAACCGCCTTCTCCAGCGCAACGCCCTTGCCGCCGACGCTGGAAACGAATTCCTGCATCAGCTCGTTCGCCTCTTCGCAGCAGTCCTCCGCGACCGTGAAGCTGATATCCTTCGTGCCGTCTCTGCCGATGGACTGGAGGATGATGTCAACATTGATATTCTTTGACGCAAGGCGGCTGAATGCCTGGAACGCGATACCCGGCTCATCGGGAAGTCCCAGCAGAGATATTCTGGCAACATGAGTGTCCTTGGCGACGCCGCTGATAAGCATTTTTTCCATTTTAACCTTCTCCTTCACTAT
>CADCON010000201.1 GCA_902803035.1 uncultured Ruminococcus sp. | reverse complement strand
TCAGTCTTACAGGAGGCGTCATCAGTGGCAGTTTCTTTGCAAAAGGGACAGAAGTACGAGCTTACAAAGGGAAATCCCTCCCTGCAGAAAATCGTTGCCGGGCTGGGCTGGACACTCAGCAGCTACAATGTCAACGAGACGTATGACCTGGACGTGTCTGTATTTGTCACAGGCGCGGATGGCAAGGTCAGAAACAACAAAGACTTTATTTATTACAATAACCTCTGCCATTCCTCCGGATGCGTCGAACATATGGGCGACAACAAGGTCGGCGGCAGCGGAAGTGACGACGAACAGATCAGGATCAACCTCTCCGCCGTCCCCTCTGACGTTGAAAAAATCACGATTGCCGTCACCATCTATGATCCGGAAAACGCCGGAAAGACCTTCGGAAAGATACAGAGCGCGTATATCAGAATCATGGATGATTCTTCCGGCACGGAAATCATGCGCTTTGATCTGGGTGAGGATTTCTCCATTGAAAAATCAGTTGTCATCGGCGAACTGTACCGCTACAAGGGCGAATGGAAATTCAATGCCATCGGCAGCGGTTTCAATGGGGGACTGGACGCCCTCTGCCGGCAATTCGGACTGGATATGTCCATCACCGACCTCTCCCGCGGCGCGGTCATTCTCCAAAAGGGGCAGAAGGTGAACCTCGTCAAGAACGGCGCGCCGGGCGGAAAGATTCATATCAATCTCAACTGGCGCCAGCCATCCCCTTCATCGGGCAGCGGCATCGACCTTGACCTCGGCTGCCTGTATGAGCTGACCAACGGTCGGAAGGGCTGCATTCAGGCGCTGGGCAACGCCTTCGGCAGTCTGACCGAGTCACCCTTTATCTTCCTTGACGGCGATGACCGGACAGGCAGCTTTTCCGGCGGAGAAAATCTTTTCATCAACGGCGCGATGACGTCCCAATTCAAGCGTATCCTCATTTACACCTATATCTACGAAGGCATCGCCAACTGGCGCGGCGCGGACGGCGTGGTTACCGTCAGGTCGCCGGGAAGCAGGGATATCATCGTCAGAATGGATGAATACGGATCGTCCAAAACCATGTGCGCTATCGCCATGATCGAAAACAGGAACGGTCAGTCCCTCTCCATCGAAAAGCTGGTCAGATTTTTCACCGGACACCGCGATATGGACAATTACTACAATTGGGGGCTCCGCTGGGTCACCGGTCACAAGTAATCCGCCCGCGGTCCCGTGTATTATGCAGCGTAACACCGCACAAAACGGCGGTCATCAGTTCTGTTTCATTTTTTATTGCAGGAGGAATTAATTATGGCAGTATCTTTACAGAAGGGTCAGAAGGTTGACCTGACCAAAGGCAATCCCGGACTCAGCAAAATCATCGTAGGCCTCGGCTGGGACGTCAAGAAGTACGACGGCGGATACGATTTCGATCTCGACGCGGCGGCATTCCTTCTCGGCGCCAACGGCAAGGTGCCCAACGACAGCGACTTTATCTTCTACGGCAATCTCACTCACAGTTCAAAAGCCGTAGTGCATATGGGCGATAATCTCACCGGAGAGGGCGAAGGCGACGACGAGCAGATCAATGTCGATCTTTCGCTCATTCCCGCTAATATCCAGAAAATCGGATTCACCGTCACCATTTACGACGCGGACATCCGCAGACAGAATTTCGGCCAGGTCTGCAACGCCTATATCCGCATTATCGACGCGGTCACCAATACCGAGCTGATTCACTTTGATCTCGGCGAGGACTTCTCCATTGAAACCGCCGTCGTGGTCGGAGAGCTTTACCGTCACAACGGCGAGTGGAAATTCAATGCCGTCGGCAGCGGATTCCAGGGCGGTCTGAGGGCGCTCTGCCTCAATTACGGCGTCAACGTCGAATAACGGTTCTTCCGGCAGATTACCGTATTTCAGAGGAACCGGCGGGGAATCGCGTTCCATCTCTCCCTGCCGCGTTCCTTTTTTCTTTCCAATTTCAGTCAAAAGGAGCGAATATAAATGTCTGTTAATCTTCAAAAGGGTCAGAAAGTGGAGCTTCGCAAGGGCAACGGCGGAATGCTCAGAAAAGTCGTGGTCGGTCTCGGCTGGGATGAAGTCGAACAGCGCGAAGCAGCGGATATTGACTGTGACGCGTCGGCATTCGTCTGTATTGACGGACGACTTACCAAAACTGACGACGTCGTTTATTACGGCAATCTCTCCCATCATTCCGGCTGTGTCCGCCACATGGGCGACAACCTCACCGGAGCAGGCGAAGGCGACGACGAGCAGATTTTTGTGGATCTCGCTTCGCTCCCCGCTGAATATGACAAGATCATTGTGGTGGTCAATATCTATCAGGCAAGGCAGCGCGGTCAGCATTTCGGCATGATCCGGAACGCGTTCATCAGAATCTGCGACGCCGAGACCGGTCAGGAGCTTTGCAAGTACGATCTCTCCGAGAATTACGACGGCATGACCGCCATGGTCTTTGGCGAGGTCTACCGCTACAACGGCAAATGGAAATTCAATGCCATCGGCCAGCCCACCCGCGACAACTCCATCAGCGATCTCGCGAGGAGATTCGTGTGATCTCATGATGATTCCGGCCCAGAATGCCCGGCGGACATCAGGTGCGAAGAACACGCCGGATCATCGCATTGCCGCCGGTTCCGGGGCGAAACGATTATGTTAAGGGGTGAAAGCTATGACTAAAATGCAGGAGGAATTCAAAAAAGCGAGCGGGAACGTCATTAAACTGACGCCCGGAGAATACGAAGGGCCTTTGGTCATCGACCGCCCGTGCGTGATCGACGGGAACGGCTCCACGGTTTTGTGCGCCGCCGGTCCTGTGATTTCCGTCAAGTCGGTCGATGTGACATTGAAGAATCTCCGTGTCGAGATAACAGACGAAACAACGCCGGAAGACCTCCAGATTGCTATCCAATCCATGGATCCGGCTACGAAGCTCCTGAATATCGAAGTAAGGGGCCGCGTTGTGGGCATTGCGGGCGAATCCGAAGCTTGGAATCTGTCGCCGGTCGTCGATCTCGGTTATTTCGCCGCTGAAAAAAGCAATTCCTTTCTGCTCACGATCGACGCTCCGTCCGCCGCGTCGCTGCGGCTGCTTGTGAATGGTATCAGCGTCACCCCTTCCGCTCTCGTCGCCGGCAAGAATCATATCCTGCTGACCACGGAACCGCTTCGGCATCAATCCAGGCTCTACGGCGAGCTGATGGTACAGACAACGGTGGCAAGAAGAATCTATATCACAGGGGCAGCCATGAAAGACGCGCCGTTACGCTCCGCGTCGCTTCCCGCGCCGCCGCAGCCCCCTCCCGCGCCCGCCAGACAGACCCCGCCGCAGCCCCGCCCCGCGCAGCCCGTTCCGAAGCCCGCGGATCCATCCGTGCGCCTGCTTCAGCGGGGACAGCGGATCTTTGCGTCTGAAATGAAATCGCCAAAGCTGCGCTTCCTCTTCGATTTTGCCAAGGCGTCGCCTGACATCGACGTCAACTGCTACTGCTTCGCCCTCGGCGAAAACGGCAAGGTAGCGGGCGACAAAGACCTGATTTTCTTCAATAACCCCGCATCCGCCGACCAATCCATTGTGACGGGATATGCCGACAAGAAGCCGATGGTCACGGTTGAAACGGGCAAAGCTTCGCAGGCTGTGACGCGCATTGCGGTATGCTTTGCCATTTATGGCAGCCATCCGACGCAGAATTTCTCCAAAATTGTTTCTCCCTCCATCCGCTTCTTCGGCGGAGATAAAGAGTACTTCCGGTTTGAGATGACCCATCTCGTCATGGAAAAAGCCGTCGTCGCGCTCGAAATCTACCGCTATAAAGGCGAGTGGAAAATCAATCCCGTCGGCTCAGGCTATACGGAATCCCTCCAGCAGCTCTGCCGCAGCTTCGGCGTCAACGCCTGAGCCTTTCTTTGACCACATAAATATGTAACAGAAACAGCCGTATTGATATGTTCTGATGCGGCTGTTTCTTTTTGTTACCCACTGCCAATGATCGCGGAATCGCCCGATTGAAGGTGCCTCCGCTTGTTTACGCAGGCAAATATAATGAAAATTATTCATTGATTTTTGGTCATAATTATTACAAACCTGTCAGTTTTGTTAAAAAACTGTAAATTAATTTTTCTCATAAAAATTGATTTTTGGAAAAAAATGGCTTGCATTCTGAAAAGTTATATGATATAATAGCTGTACATTGAAAGACTTCCTTCAAAAGCGGCATTCTTTTCAGCTATTGGCCGCCTTGTTTTGCCAATTCGCAAATCGGTCTTTTAATGCAAATTCCGACGAAAGGACGGAGAAAAATGAGTCAACTGACCTACAATTTCATAAGCGGACGCAGCGAAGTATTCATTTCTTATCGCCGTCCTTCATCCAAGACAGCGCATTCGCTCCTGTCTGAGAAAATCAGCTTCTCTCTTGAATTGCTCCTGCGTGATTCAAAGACAGAACTATCGGTGCGCCTGAACAAGCCGTCCGTTTCTTCCTTCAAAGCAGCCGTTCTATCCCGTCCGGCAGCAACCGGATCATTCAGTGCACCCAATTTCGGAACTCTATCCCGTCCGGCAGCAACCGGGTCATTCAGTGCACCCAATTTCGGAAATCTATTAAACTTGCCGACTTCAGAGAAGGCAGGTCTTTCCACCATTCCATATGCATCGCCGATCAAGGTCATTCACAGCGGTGAAGTGCCGCTGCGGAAGGGTTTTGCTCATTATTCCCGCGCTTTCCGTCATTTCCGGAGGGCGGGAATCCCCCTTACCCCTTCGCCGCGCATTTCAGGATATCGGCCGCCGCACGCCGGATCAGGGGCTGTTTACGTCCCCTTTCCCCCGGCTGTCACACGTATGCGTTCCGGCGCGTACGCGGCATGATATTCTGGCTCAAGCTGCCAAATTAACCTGTCATCGGCGCATTCGCGTTTGAAGCTGCACGCTTCTAACGCGGGTGCGCTTTTACTTATTCCCTGTGATCACGCCGCGCCCGGATTTCACCCTGGCACTCTTCTCTCCCTCCCTCCATTCCTCTCCGGGGCGATGTGACAAGAGCAGGACAGTATCAAAAGAATAGGATGTTGAGCCGATGGATAACGAGCAGAACGATTCATCATCAACAAAGGGAACCACAGCCAACACACAGAAAGAAGACATTTACGAACCAACTCGTTTACACCGCGGTATCCATCTGGTATGCTTATAATAGACTTCAGATGTACCGCAGGAAGTCAGAAAAAGACTGAATCAATCAAGAAAAGGAGAGAGAAAAATGTTGAACTTTGACGCTGCATCTATCATACCCGAAGTCAAGGAGGGCCTTAAGACCATTTTCCGCAACATTCCCTGTCGCGACGCCATTCCGCCCCTCGTGGTTACCAATCCCGAGTCGGTTGAACTCGAGTACATCATGAACGGTATCTGCGACGAGCTTGAACAGGCCGGCTGCATCGCCTTCACTGGTGACAGACGCTGGCTCAATTTCAGGCTCGAGTATTCCGAAGGTAAGGATTTTCCTTCCTTCTCCCTCATGCTCAAGTGTATGCACAGACACGCCGGTTACAGAAATGACTTCTCCGGCGTAGTGAGAATCGACCTCACCGAATGGACCGAGCACGTAGACGAGCCGAAGCTCTCTGCGCTTCTCGCCTTCGTACATGATTTCTCCGACTGCATTTTCTTCATTCTCAGCGTCACCTGCAACGAACCTCACGTTGCCGACGCGCTCAAGAAGGAGACCAACAAGTGGATGTTCACCGTGACGGCGGACGCCACTTCCCCCACAGTGGAGGCCCTCACCAAGATCGTCGAGGAGAAGCTCGACGCCACCGGTCACCACCTCACCGACGACGCGCGCCAGCTTCTCGCCGATTCCATTTCCACCCTCTCCGCCCAGAAGCATTTCGCCGGCATCCGCCAGATCGAAAGCCTCAGCGCGGCGATCCTCGCGGAAATCGGCGACATCGAAGAGGTATCCGCCAACCACCTCGACGCGTTCTCCTGTGACAGCGAATGGGTCAAGTCCTGCATAGACGACGCGGAAATCACAATGGGGTTTACGGGAGGTGGATTCTGATGGCAGGAACAAATAGGATCTACGATTCCTACTATTCCAAGTACGACAATCTCGACGCCGACTCACGGTGGGCCGAGGAATCCGAAATCAAGCGCTGTCTGACCAAGGTCAGCTTTGACAGCCCTGAAATCGAAGCCGCCGGCCTGCCCTGCATCAGCGACGGCAAGACCGTATGGATCGACACCAGCGACAATCATTCTATCGCCATTGGTCAGAGCGGCTCCAAGAAAAGCCGCAACATCGTGTTCCCCCAGACGCTGCTTCATATCAAGTCGGGGGAATCCATGATCGTCACTGACTTCAAGGGCGAGATCTATGACCTGACAAGCGGGTACGCGCAGCAGATGGGGTACAAGATCTACGTACTCAACCTCCGCGACCCCAATCATTCCCATCGTTGGAATCCCTTCCACGAACCGTGGCGGCTGCTTCACGAGGAGAACAACCTTGACGGCGCGCGCGAGCTTATCAACGACTTTATAGACGATGTGTTCGGCGAATACAGCAAGGTGGACCGCTACTGGGACGACATGGCAATGCGTCTGGGAATGGGACTCTGCGACGTCCTTCTTTTCTGCGCTGACCTTGAGGAAGCCACCATCAAATCGCTGGTCTACCTGAGAAGCGCGGGTCTGAATATGGACGGAGAAGGGCCTCTTGTGGAAATCACCAGAAAGCTGAGAAGGGATTCCTTCACCTACTCCAACCTCAATTCGGTCTTCACCACGCCGGATAGAACCCGCACCTGCATCATTTCCACCTTCGACAGCAAGCTCAGGCTCTTCACCGCGCAGCCGAATATCACCGATCTTTTCTCAGGCTCCGATCTGGATATCAAATCATTCGGGGAAGAGAAGTCCATTCTGTACCTCATCACACCGGACGAAAAGACCACCTACTCCATGCTGATTTCCAATTTCGTCCATCAGGCATACTCCATTCTCATCTCGTACGCCACGTCCCTTCCGGAACGCAGACTGAGGAAGCGGGTCAACTTCATTCTCGACGAGTTCGCGCAGCTTCCAAAGATCAAGGATTTCCCCTCCGCGATTACCGCGGCGCGCTCCCGCAATATCCGCTTCACCCTCCTCCTCCAGAGTATGCACCAGCTCAAAGCGACCTATGAGGATGACGCGGAAACCATTCTCGGCAATATGGGCAATACCATTTTCCTCAATTCCCGTGAACTGCCGCTTCTCCAAAGAATGGCGGATCTCTGCGGCAAGGATAAGTACGATCAGTATCTCATTTCACCCTCCCGCCTGCAAAGGCTTCAGAATAAGGAGAAAGGCGAAGCACTGATCCTTCTCGGATCGTGCTATCCCTTCATCACCAGACTCGCGGACATCTCGGAGTATGATTTTAACCCCGCCGATTATCCGCCGGTCGTGCTGCCCGACCGCGCCCGGAAGACGCCGTTCTTTGAATTATCCAAGCTCTTCGACAGACTCGAATGGCTCAATGATCCTGAATGCCGGTTCGGTAAACCGGCTACGGAAAGCAGTTCCTCCGCTTCCGCGCCAAGAGCGTCTTCCTATAGCGCGACAGGCGACAGCGTTCCGCACTATCCGCCTTTTGAAGAGCCGAAACTGTACAGCCTTCCGGAAAACATCCTGAACCGTTTCAACCAGATCTTTGACCCCGAAGGGGAGGAAGATGACAATCCAAACGACGATGAAACCAACTGATGCCCGCATCCGTCAGAAATGCCCCGGGCAACAGCTTATTCCGATCACGGCCGCCGATAAGCCTTCGCCATTCTGCCATTGATCCGTTGCGAAGGAAAAAAGAGCAATAACAGCGCGGCCCGCCGCTGACATTACAAAGAGATTGATCCGTGCGTGAATCGGATGGGGACGCCGCTCCATCGGATCCCGCCCTCGCCAAGGCGGAATCCGATGGCTGCGAAGCCTTATGCGGCGTATCCCTGTGCGGCTATCAAAAAATGGCAGAAAAGAAAAGAGTACAATGAAATAAATGGTCCTGCCGCGGTGATAAGACCACGGCAGGACCGAATTTTATTGTGGGAAGTATTCCATTTTTCTTTGCTCTTTCGTGTACAATTGACGGGAATTTCCCCTTTTGATTGACACTTGATATTTCAGCCCATCCATTCAGAGACAACACCATGCAGCAATGCCGCCGCTCTCTTGTTTTGAAATTGTTGACAATGAATTGATAATGAGCCTGTTTTTGGCAAGAAAAAAGCACCTCCGAAAACCTCGGAAGTGCCTAAAATACGTGGTTGCGGGAGCTGGATTTGAACC
>CADCON010000200.1 GCA_902803035.1 uncultured Ruminococcus sp. | reverse complement strand
CCGGAAGAGCGGACGATGACATTCTGAAAAATAGAAAAACAGAAAAATTCAGCAAACAGGCGCAGAGGACTTCGATTAAAGGAAGGAAGATTCTCTGCGCCTGCGCTTGCCGACTGTGCCGCGTCTGCCGGTCAATCAGCAGACGGGCGTTTTTGGTTGGAATTCAAGCCGCGTCGGTTACTTGCGGATACCGAGGCGGGCGATGAGGGCACGATAGCGCTCAACGTCAACCTTGATAAGGTAATTGAGCAGGCCCTTTCTCTGACCGACCATCTTGAGAAGGCCGCGTCTGGAGTGATGGTCGTTCTTGTTCTGCTTGAGATGCTCGGTGAGGTCGTTGATTCTCTTGGTGAGAATGGCGATCTGGACCTCAGGCGAACCGGTGTCGCCCTCGTGGAGAGCGTACTCCTTGATAATGGCTTCTTTTTCTGCTTTCAGCATAGTGAAAACACCCCTTAATAAAAATTTTGATGTGTCGCGGCTCCCAGCTACGGGTAACGGTGTATCCCTTCAATGCCCGAGGGCGGCAGGGCATTCGCCCGAAGCCGAGTTTTTGCTGTCAATTGCAAAAATCGCCCGACAGACGCTATTATAACACATAATTCTCAGAAGGTCAAGGGATTTTTTTGAGTTAAGAGAAATACTGCCCTCTCCATGGCAAACAATTTCTGACAGCCGCTTGACAAAACAATGATTCGGCGTTATAATGCCAATGAAGGCCTGTTCATGAATAAAATTTTACAGGCGGGAAAGGAGAATTCTGATGATTGTGAGCGAGGTATTTACAAGCTAACTGAATATCGGAACGACTGGTACATTTTGAGAGAACGGGACGGTTGCCCCTCTTTTCGTTGTACCGTCTTAGAAAAAATCCTTTCATGATGAATGCCTTTTCAGCCGCGGAAATCCACAAAGGATTTGGTTTCCGCGGCTTTTTTGCGTCCATTTTCAGTTAGCGGCTATCTGATTTGACATACAACTGATCATGGAGGAAAAAACATTGAATATTTACGAGTACGGTTTTACAGACGATTTCATTCCCGAAGGCAGAAGCGGCACGCACGCGCGCGTTATTTCGGTTCACAAGGGACGCTTCGGCGTGGTTTCGAAATACGGCGAGGGCTTCGCGCGGCTCAAATCAAGGGAATACTATTTCGAGGGCTGGGATTTCCCGACCGTGGGCGACTTTGTGCTGATGGATTACGTGGAGAACGGCGACAGCCGCATTACCGCGACGCTTCCCCGCCGCACTTTCTTTTCCCGCCGCGATCCCGACGTGGGCAGGGGAGAGCAGGTGATCGCCGCCAATTTCGATTATGTCTTCATCATGCAGTCGCTTAAAGACAATTTCAACCCCAAGCGCATGGAACGCTATCTCACCGCCGTCCGCCAGTCGGGCGCGGAGCCGGTAATCCTTCTGACCAAGGCGGATCTCACCGACGACTACCTTCCCTACATCCTCGAAACCAGCCGTGTCGCGGAGGGCGTGGCAACGCACATTGTCAGCGCAAAGACCGGCTATGGCATGGAATATCTCACGCCCTATTTTCAGAAGGGCAAAACGCTGGTCTTTCTCGGCTCGTCCGGCGTGGGCAAGTCCAGCCTTGTCAACGCGCTCGCGGGCGAGCAAATCATGGACGTGAGCGGCATCAGGGAATCCGACAGCCGGGGACGGCACACCACCACCCACAGGGAGCTTGTCCTGCTTTCCTGCGGTGCGATGGTCATTGACACCCCCGGAATGCGCGAGCTTGGTATGTGGGACGTGACCGAGGGTCTGGGGCAGGCCTTCTCCGACATTGAGCAATACGCCGCGATGTGCCGCTTCCGCGATTGCCGGCACGAAAACGAACCCGGCTGCGCCGTTCGGGCAGCCATTGAGAGCGGTGAGCTGGACGAAAGCCGTCTGGAAAGCTACCGGAAGCTGAAAACCGAGGCAAAATACAGCGACGACAAGGAATCCTACCGCCGGCAGAAGGAGCAGTGGGCAAAGTCAATCAGCGTTCACAGCAGGAAGATGAAGAAAGCGGGGAAAATCAAAAAATGAACAGAATCATCAAATCCATGGAAGAAAAATACTTACAGTCATCTCTCGACATGGTGAGAAGAACCTTTACCGACTCCGAAAACGCGGAGAACGCGCAGATCGTGGTCAACCTGATCGAGGAAATCCGTTGCATGGACACCTATATTCCCGAACTGGAGCTGATCATGGTTGACGAAAACGACGAGGTCATCGGCTACGCGATGTTTTCCCGGTTTCATCTGGGCGGCCGATATATGGACGAGCTGCTGCTGCTTTCTCCCGTGGCGGTCAAAACCGAAGTGCAGCGGCAGCACATCTCCAAAGAGCTGATTGAATACGGCTTTGAAAGGGCGAAGAAAATGGGCTTCAAGGCGGTCATCGTCGAGGGCAATCCGATGAATTACAGAAGCAGAGGCTTCAAAACCTCCGCCGACTATGGGATTGTCGCCGCCGAAAGCGTAGGTCTTCCCGCCGTGGAATGCCTGATGGTCAGGGAGCTTTGCGAGAACGCGCTCCAACATATCAGCGGCGTGGTGGAATACACCGACTACAAGAGCCTGCGATAACAAACGCCGGCGCATAAAACGATCATAAAATCAGATTGTCGGAGACAAAAAGAGAACCCCCCGCAGGTTCCGTCAGGATTTTGCAAGAAAATCATTCAGGACGAACCTGCGGGGGGGTTCCATCATTTACACTAATTGCGGTTTCGCAAACACTACATACTGCTGCCGGAATACTGCTGTCTGACCGAGTCGATCTTGGTCTGTTCGGCCTGCTGGGGGGCGTACCAGCCCTTTGAAGCCATCTTGCCGTAAATCGTGCCCTGCATATTGAGCGAATCGCCGAGCGCCTTGTTGAAGGTACGGCAGACATTCTGGTTGGACGACTCTATCGTGCCGTGCAGATAGAGGTCGCAGCTTCCCTTTTCCAGAAGCAGGATATTTTCCATCAAATCTCTGTCATTCATGATGATCATTCCTCCGTTTCCGTTATGCCGCATCAGAGAAGGCTGAAGAAGCTGTTGAAGATTTCGTGGTGCTTGCGGGACATATCCTCGATACAGTGCTTCAGCTCAGGATCCTGCATCTTTGCCGATGTTTCGCGGCACTGGGTCTGGAAATACTGCTCGTGTCCGAGTGCGTCCTGCACATAGAGCAATTCCTTTTCGGTCATAATGATAACCACCTCCGGATTTATTTCGGCTGTCGGGAGTTCTTCTGAATGATTCTCCCTCAGCTTCATTAGTATTATGCCGCCATTTTCCGTTGGTTATTCACCGTTTTCAGAAGACGCGCAAAAAAAAAGCCCCGTTTGCCCGGGAAAGCCGGGAACGGGGCTGATGAGAAGCCATTATTTGCCGATGAGGTTATCGAGGCATTCCGAAGCGTATCTCACGCAATCGTCGCAGGAGCAGAGCATTTTGCCGGTGCCGATACCCTTCAGCTCGCGGCAGGTGATCGACCCGCCAGCTCTGGAACGGAATCCATCCACCAGCAGCTTTGCCGCGCGGATATTACCGCCCGTCATGCCAAGCACCATCTGCGCGCCGCACAGTGAACCGCAGGTGGATTCAAAGCAGCCCATTCCCGCGCCGAAGGTCGCTCCGATGCGCCTGATCTGCTGCTCCGAAATATCCAGCTTGTCAGCGTATGCCATCATAACCGCCTGACAGCAGTTGTTTCCGTTGTGTTTGAAATTGACCGCCTTTTCTGATCGTTCCATGATCCTTCACCTCATTAATTCCCGCATTGTTCAGGATAATTGCCACTATTATAGCGCAAGGCATTCACTTTTACAAGTGGTTTTTCATGTTTTTTTACATATCCGAAAAGATAATTTTACATATTGTTAAATGGGACCGTCTTTCACCGGAACGAATGAATGATTCCGCCCGCCGTCTTTTTTTGATCGGGGGCGGGGGGTATATCCGGGAAAAAATGAAATTTGCGCGGCTGAATGGTTGAAATATTCATAGGCGCAGGGTATAATGATAATAACAGCATTCCGATATTTTCCATTGAGAAATAGCAATTGACAAGGGAGGATTCATTATGCAGGAAGAAGAAATGCGTTTGTCGCCAGACGATTCTCAGAGCGGACAGACCGGGGAACCGGAAGAGGAAATGAAGGTGAGAACCTCCATTTACCCCGGCCGCGAAGCAGTTCACGGAATGGTGGAGGGCATCAGTCAGAATATGTCGCGGGGCGTGGGGCGATGCAGAAGCAGGAGCATTCAGGCCGCCGTGGACATGTATCGCATGATGAGCTGCACCGACGAGGAGATACGCGGGACGCTCATGTCGCAGTACGGATTAAGCGAAGAAGAAGCCGACAGCTATCTCACGGAGGAATGACAAAAGAAGAAAAAACCGCGGGCAGTCTTCCATTAAAGTGCTGCTCAGCGGTTTTTACTTTCATCATCATTCGTATCCCTAAAGAAATCATTAAGATTGCGGTCCGGAACTTGCAATACTTCTTGCCGGATGATATAGTATTGTAAATGAGCCATACCGGAAAAAGGAGATGAAGCCTGCATGATACAGGTGAATGATCTGCAGAAATACTTTAAAAAGACCGTCAAGCAGCCGGGACTCATGGGAAGCGTGAAGTCGCTTTTCCGCCCGCACACCGAAATTGTCAAGGCGGTGGACGGCATTTCGTTTCATGTGGACAGGGGAGAAATACTCGGATTTATCGGGCCGAACGGCGCGGGCAAATCCACCGTCATCAAAATGCTGACAGGCATTCTGACGCCCACAGGCGGAAGCTGTATTATCAACGGTCAGAACCCGCAGAAGAACCGCAAACGCTACGTAAAGGAAATCGGCGTTGTGTTCGGACAGAAAACCCAGCTCTGGTGGGATCTGCCGCTGGGCGAAACCTACACCGTGCTGAAGGAAATCTACGAGATCGACGACGCGCGCTACAAGAAGCAGATGGCGTTTCTCGACGAAGTGCTGGAGCTGCAGTCCTTCATCAATACGCCGGTGCGTACCCTTTCACTGGGGCAGAGAATGAGGGCGGACATCGCCGCCTCGCTCCTTCACAATCCGAAGGTGCTTTTTCTCGACGAGCCGACCATCGGTCTGGATGTGGTGGTCAAGGACAACATCCGCCGCGCCGTCACCTACATCAACCAGCAGGAGGGCACCACCGTCATTCTCACCACCCACGACCTGGACGATATTTCCATGCTCTGCAAGCGCATTGTCATGATCGACCACGGCAGGAAGGTTTACGACGGCAGCCTGCACGACCTGAAGCAGAAATACGGACAGATGCGGGAGCTTGTCTTTGAAGCCGCCGACGCAGCGATGCTTCCGGCTCTGGATTACGCGGGCGCGTTCGCGGACTGCGCGCCGGAGGAAGGCGACCTCACGGTCAAAACCGAAGGGGCGATGGTCACGGTTGATTTCAACACCGACAAAATCCCGGTGGAAAGAATGCTCCACTACACCCTTGCCACCCTTCATGTGAAGGACGTCAATCTCAAGGACGCGGATATCGAAGAAATCATCCGCCGCTTGTACAAGGGCGAGGTAGGGGAAGAAAATGCGGACATTCCGCAATGAATCAGCACTTCAGCGCCATCACGACTCAACACATGACAAAGGAGCGGTGTCATCATGACTGACAACGGAATACTCGCTGAAACGCAGCGTCTTATCATCAGAAAATTCAATGAAAGTATGGCGAGGGACGTTCATCTTCTGTCGCTCGACGAAAGCAACCGCCTTTTCCAGCCGGACGAGGTCTTTGAAACCGAACAGGCTGCGCTGGAAACCATTCAGTTTCTCACCGCTGGCTACGGCAATCCGGAAATGCCGCAGGTTTACCCCGTTGTGCTGAAGGAAGAGGGCTGCAATATAGGACATGTTGAACTGGTGCCGCTGGGCGGGGGCGAATGGGAAATCGGCTATCACATCGGTCAGGCGTTCACCCGCAGGGGCTACGCGTCCGAAGCGGTGAGAGCGTTCCTTCCGGTCATGATGAAGCAATGGCATCTGCGCTACGTGCTTGGCATATGCGCCGCCGAAAATGCCGCTTCACGCGCGGTCATGGAAAAATGCGGGTTCATCAGGGAATTTGAGGGCGACGCCATGTACCACGGCCGCATACGCCCCACCTGCCGCTACCGCTATACGCCCGCTGAAGAAACAATCTCCGGCTGAAGGCAGAACCTTCTGTGCCGGAGAGGAAAAAATCAGTCCTTTCTTTTTGCGCCGCAATCGGGACAGTACTCCGAAATGAGCGTCCGGCGGCAATTGACGCAGTACCACGGCTTTGCCCTGACACGTGCGGGAGCGTCCGGTGAGGGCGAGGGCGGCGGAACGGGCGGTGCGTCCGGCTGGGGTGAGGACGGCGGAAACACGCCGTTGATCACCGTGAAACCGCCGTTCGGATTGTTCGCGGCGGCGTTCATCGCGTCCGCCTGTGCGCCGGTAAGCGTCGCGGCGGCCATAACCGGGTCGCGGAGCATCTTGCTGCGCTGAATGGTCTGAATCATGCGCCTGTCCCGGTCATAGACCGTCAGGCTGCTGATGGCCGTGGAAACCACCGTGAATCCGCGCAGTTCCACCCATTTGGCGGTCATGCACTGACTCACCGTGCCGGCGATCTGATGGATTCTGCCGGGCAGATCCGACAATCTGAGCGAACCGGAGAAGACATGGGCGGCGGCTTCCATCATGGCGGTGGCGAATTCCGCCTGAAGCTGCGGCAGCACGTCCTTCACCGTCATGGTGCCGCACGCGCCGCGGAATATTTTCTGATAGAACGCCATCGGATCAGTGATCTTAAATGAGAAAACACCCTCTGCCTGCGCGGTTGCGGTGAGCTGCAAGCCTATTTCCTCGTCTGTCACGCAGATGGGAAACGACACCGAGAAGGGATTGCCCATATGCTCCTTCATATCAATATAAAGGATATACTGGTGAATGCCGACGTCGCCGCCAAAGCCGACGCGGGTGACGATTTCCTTCCCGATTCCCTTCAGACCACCGCCTGAGAAGATGCTCGCGCTGCCGCCGTGGAAGGTGTATTCGCCCGGCCGGGCGTAGCATCCGATGACTTTGCCCTGTTCGATGGCGACCGCGCTCTGTCCCTCGTTGACCAGAATGACCGAGCCGTCGCTGATGACATTCTCGCTGCCCTTGGTGTTGGAGCTGCGCGCACTGACGCGCTTCTGTCCCCTGACAGCAAGAATTCCCTGCGGAATGCTGTCGCAAACATACATTTCCAGCCATTGATCCGCCATCGTGCCGCCTGCCGCGCCGGTGAACGCCCTGATGATTCCCATTGTTTCATAGCCTCCCCTTGCAAATATGAAAACCATTACACATTGATTATAAATGACAACAGGCGGCGTGTCAACCTGTCGTGCCGCTTGGAGAGGAAAAAACATGAATTTCACGGAAGCGCTGCAAAGCGGAGATTTGAAAAACATCAGGAGCTTTCCCAAGTCCGACCTGCACAATCATTTTGTGCTGGGCGGGAACAGGGAGTATATTCTTACCAAGACCGGACACGCGGTGAATCCGATCACACAGCCGCTTGCCTCTATGCGCGAAATGGACGAATGGAGCGGTCGATACATCGGCGGGTATTTCAACACCCCCGAAGGGCGTTGCCTTCTGATAGAAGCCGCTTTTGTGCAGGCAAAATACGACGGCGTGACCGTTCTGGAGATCGGGGAAGATGTGTGGGGATTGGCGGCATTTTTTGATAATGATATAGAAAAACTGATTGACACTTTTCAGGAAACCCATGAGCGTATCGCACCCGAAATTCAGCTTCGTCTGCAAATCGGGCTTTCAAGACACTGTCCTGTGGACTATCTGGAGGACTGCCTGCGGCATTTTTGGGGGCATAAGGAATTTGCTTCCATTGACCTGTACGGCGACGAGCTTGCCCAGCCGATAGAGAATTTCATTCCCATCTACCGCCGTGCTGCCGAAGAGGGACTGGTACTGAAAGCCCATGTGGGCGAATGGGGAACCGCGCAGGATGTCGTTGCCGCGGTCAGAGCGCTTCAGCTGCACGAGGTGCAGCATGGCATTGCCGCCGCTGAAGACGAGGGCACCATGGACTTTCTGGCGGAAAACCACATACAGCTCAACATCACGCCTTCCAGCAATGTCCTGTTAGGAAGAGCGCCAGACATGACAAGTCATCCGATCGCAAAGCTGTACCGTCACGGGATCGACGTGTCCGTCAATTCCGATGACGTGCTGCTGTTCGATTCCGACGTATCGAAGGAATATCTGCGGCTGTATCAGTCCGGCTGTCTGACAGCGGAGGAGCTGGACGAAATACGAATCAGATCCCTCGGGATACGCTGAAAATCCGACAAAAAAGAGGTGGAATCATATGAATCAGCCACGTTCGCACCAACACATTGAAGTCCGCGCCGTTTACACCGACGATTTCGTGCGGGTCTATCAGGCCTTCCGCGATGAGATCGCCGAGGAAGCCGTGCGGCTGGGAAACTTCGGTCCCCATTTCGGCTTGAACAGAATGACATGGATCAAGCCCTCCTTCCTCTGGATGATGTACCGCAGCGGCTGGGCGGAAAAGCCGGGACAGGAGAATATTCTGGCCATCGATATCAAGCGCGAAGCGTTTGACTACCTGCTGGAAAACGCGGTGCGGTCTACTTATCGTGCCAGCTCCGGCATCACGCAGGAGGAATGGAAAACCCGCGTCAGGCAGTCGGATATCCGTTGTCAGTGGGATCCCGAACGCAATCCCTACGGCCGTGCGCTTTCGCGGCGGTCGTTGCAGATCGGCATACGGGGCAAAGTCGTCAGGGAGCACTATGTGAAGGATTGGATTCTTCATATTGAGAATATCACCTCGTATGTCAGGCAGTTGAAGCGGCAATTGGACGGCGGCGAGGATATTTCCGGGCTGCTCCCGCAGGAAAAAATCTATCCCATGACGCAGGCGGCGAGAGAGAATTTCGCCTGCGTGATAAGAAGAAAGAATCGCAGAAACGACGAATGACGCGAGCCGTGCTGCTCAAAGAAAGCCCTGTGAAGGGCGAATAGAATCAGACTGCCAATTTTACACCAAGCGAGCGAAGGTGCGCTGACGTGCCGCGCTCCACAACGAATTCAGGGGGCTTGAATCCAAATGCATCCCATAAAAGCATTCAGAAAATACCTTCACACCTACCTGCCCTTCACACGGGCGGGCATTCAGGCGGCGATGGCCTACCGCTCGAATTTCATCGCGTGGTTTTTAGGCAGCATTGTGTACTGTCTGGTAATGTACTATATCTGGCTTGCCGTCTATCATTCCTCCGGAGAGGGAGCCATCAACGGCTTCACCATGGCGGATATGACGGTGTTCCTCTTTATCACCGCGCTCACCAATTTTCTCACCGACAGCGACGGCTCTTACGATGTGGGCGAAGAGGTCAGGGACGGCAATATTGCCATGCGCCTGATCAAGCCGGTCGGATTCCACAGCACCTTTCTCTTCACGGAAATCGGCTGGAAGCTGCTCACCTTTGAACTGATCTTCGTCCCGGTTGTCATCGGCGTGGAAATTTTCAAATACCGCGCGTCCGGAGAATTTTCCTTTCACATTGTCACCTTCCTGCTGTAT
>CADCON010000199.1 GCA_902803035.1 uncultured Ruminococcus sp. | reverse complement strand
GTGGATTCCGCCGCCAGCGTAGTGGATTCCGCCGCCTGCGTGGTCTGGACGACGGCTTCCGTTGTCTGATTGTCGTCAGGCAACGCTTCCGCCGCCGCCGCGGGCGCAAATGCGGCAGCCATACAGACAGAAACAAGGAACGCGGTCAGTTTTTTGCAGAATGATTTTTCGTGGGAGCAGCGTGATGAATTTTTCAAGCTGAAGACTCCTTTCCGGTAGGGAATAATAGGGACGGATAAAGTCAGTATCGTTGTCAGATGAATCAACAGATACTAAACGCATTATAATTTTTAATTACACATATTAATTATAGCAATATGCCGGTTAAATTTCTAGTAAAAAAATATATAATTTTTCCGACTGATTTTTGCCTAATATTACGATAACAGCGGCCGATGTGATTGAATTCTGCTAATACAATGTGAATAAACTGTAAAAATAAATGCAGTAATCAAAGATATGGAAAATACCGCTTTTTTTTTTCTGAAAACTATGCTATAATCAGATTGTTCTGATTTTGAATTGGAGGTATATCCTTGGATATTTTTGTTGTTCAGGGCGGAAGAAAGCTGGAAGGCTCGATAACCGTAGGCGGAGCAAAGAACGCCGCGGTTGCGATCATTCCCGCCGCCATACTTTCGGGTGATATATGCAGAATAGAAAACCTCCCCACGATTAGTGACGTGGACGTTATATCGAAGATACTCATTCAGTTGGGCGCAAAGGTCAAAAAGATCAGCAGCTCCGTTATCGAGATTGATTCCAGAGAGCTGAGCTGCGCGCAGGTGAGTCAGGATCTGGCAAAGAATATGCGCGCGTCGTATTATCTTCTCGGCGCGCTTCTCGGCAGATTCGGGCGCGCCAGAGTTCCCATGCCCGGCGGCTGTTATTTCGGCGTCAGACCCATCGATCAGCACCTCAAGGGCTTTGAAGCGCTCGGCGCCAGAACCGGTCTGCGCGAGGGCATTATTTCCCTGACAGCGGAGAACGGGCTGAAAGGCGCCTGCATTTCGCTCGACGTGGTGTCGGTCGGCGCGACCATCAACATCATGCTCGCGGCGGTCAGGGCGAAGGGGCTTACCGTTATCGAACACGCCGCCAAGGAGCCGCACATTGTCGACCTTGCCAACTTCCTCAATTCCATGGGCGCGGACGTCAGGGGCGCGGGAACCGACGTGATCAAGATCCGCGGCGTCAGCAAAATGCATGGCACGACATATTCCATCATTCCCGACCAGATCGAAGCCGGCACCTACATGATTGCCGCCGCTGCGACAGGCGGTGACATTACCATTAAAAATGTCACGCCGAAGCATATGGAGAGCATATCGAAAAAGCTGATGGAAATGGGCGTTGAGATTTACGAGTACGACGATTCCATGCGTATCACCCGTTCAGGGCCGCTGAAGTGCTGTAACGTCACCACCATGCCGCATCCCGGATTTCCCACCGATATGCAGCCCCAGATGGCGGCCGCCATGGCGATTGCCCGCGGCGTCAGCACCATTACCGAAGGCGTCTGGGAGAACCGGTTCCAGTATGTGGATGAGCTGAAGAAGCTGGGCGTGAATGCCGATGTGAAGGGCAGAGTCGCCACCTTCACCGGGGTGGAAAAGCTGGTCGGCAACCACGTCAAGGCAACCGACCTGAGAGGGGGAGCGGCGATGGTCATTGCCGCCCTGATCGCCGAGGGAGAAACCTATATCCGCGAGATCTATCACATCGAGCGCGGCTACGAGCGGCTCATTGACAAGCTGGTGGGCGTCGGAGCGGTGATAGACCGCAGAACCGTGCCGGACGATTATTACAAGGAAGAGATATAAAACAAGGACGGAAACCGCGGCAAAATGCACGTCGGCTTTCCCGTTATACAGTTTGTGACACAATGACCGCCTCCGATGGCATACGTCCCATCCGGAAGGCGGTTATCCTTTGCCCCGGAAATGATCCATACGGGCAGGAGAGGAAGTATTCAATTTGGCGAGATTCTGTTCATTATTCAGCGGCAGCGGCGGCAACTGTGTCGCCATAGGCTGCGGCGGACGCTACATACTGATAGACGCGGGACGAAGCGCGAAAAAGATCAGGGAACGGCTGGCGGAGGAATCCATTGATCCCAGGAACGTCGCGGGGATATTCATTACCCATGAGCATATTGATCATATTGCCGGGGTGCGCGTGCTGGCGTCGTCGCTCGGAGTGCCGGTCTATGCGACCGGGGGCACGGCGGAATACCTTCAGGAGAACGGTCACGCCCGGAACGTGGACCTGCGGATCATGCCGGAGGGGACGGTCGATATGGGGGACATGGGGGTGACCTGCTTCCCCACCTCGCACGACGCCGCCGAAAGCTGCGGATTCCGTGTGGTATGCGGCGACGGGCGGAGCATTTCGCTTGTCACCGACACAGGCATTATCACGCCCCTGATACACGCCGCCATTGAAGGCAGCGATCTGGTCTATATGGAATCCAATCACGACCTGTCCATGCTTTATTCGGGCAGCTATCCATTCCCCCTCAAGAAGCGCATTGCCTCCGACAAAGGACATCTCAGCAACGAAGCCTGTTCGGCAGAGCTGCCGGCGCTTGCCCGCGCCGGAACCACCCGCTTTGTGCTGGGGCATCTCAGCGCGGAGAACAATATTCCCGTTCTCGCCAGACAGAGCGCGATTCAGGAATTGGGAAGAAACGGCATCCGCGAAGGGACGGATTTTCTGCTTTCGGTGGCGGAAGTGAACGGACTCCGATCCATGGTGCTGTGATGATTTCCCACCCGATTTTTTATTATGTCGTCCATTGACATAGACAATAAAATATGTCTGAAATAATAATCAATCATGAATAAAATGTTAATTTTCCGGATTTCTGAAAAATCCCCTGACGTAAGGTATTGCTTGTAACGCCGCGTCATACGCTATTCTAAGGGCGAAGGAGGTGAAGGCTATGTCAAAATACACGACAGGAGAGATGGCCAAACTCTGCGGGGTCACGGTCAGGACAGTGCAGTATTATGACACGCGCGGCATACTGGTGCCGACCGAGCTGACCGAAGGCGGCAGACGCCTTTATTCGGAGAACGATCTCAAGCGCATGAGGATCATCTGCTTTCTGAGGGATCTGGGGCTGCCGCTCGACGCCATTTCGCAGATGCTTGCCGAGGACGATCCGGGCAGCGTCATCACCCTTCTGCTGGAGCAGCAGGAGAACGCGCTGAAGGAAGAGATCGGCGAGCGGAAGGAAAAGCTGGACAAGCTGGAATCGCTTCGCCGCGACCTCAGGGATGTGGAAACAATCTCTTTTGAATCCATCGGGGACATAGCGTACACAATGAAAAACAAGAAGAAGCTCTGGAAAATGCGCTCGGTGATGATACTCACGGGGCTGCCTGTCACCGTGTTGCAGTGGGTGGCCATTGTTTTGTGGGTCACAAAGGGCTGGTGGTGGCTGTTCGCGCTGTGGGTCGTGATTGCCATTCCGTGGGGGATCCTGGTATCCAAGTATTACTACGACCACACCGCCTACCTCTGCCCTCAGTGCCACATGGTCTTCACGCCGGCATTCAGGGAAATGCTCTTTGCCTGGCACACGCCTTCGACGAGAAAGCTGACCTGCACCTCATGCGGACATCACGGCTTCTGCGTGGAGGTGGCGAAGGAAGAGGACAAGCCGCGTGAAGGCGGCGGGAGAGACAAATCAAATTAAGGAGCCTGTACCATGAACACCGATCTGGAAGTATTGAAGGAATATCTGCCGCTGCTCCTGCCGCTGATCGTGGCGCAGCTCGCCCTGTTCGTATGGGCGTTGGTGCACGTTCTCACCCACAGGAACTACAAGCACGGCAACCGCGTGCTGTGGCTGATTGTGGTCATTGTAATGATGAATTTTGTGGGACCGGTTCTCTATTTCATCTTCGGAAAAGAGGACGCGTGACGAATGGAGAATATACTTGAAATAACGGGGCTGTGCAAGCGCTTCGGCAGCAAGCGGGTGCTGGACGGAGTGACGCTTGCGGTGCCGGAAAGCTGCGTGTTTGGCTTCGTGGGACGCAACGGCGCGGGCAAGACCACCACCATGAAGTCCGTCATCGGACTGCTCCGTCCCGACGGCGGGGACATCACCGTCTGCGGCGAAAGGGTGACCTACGGCGGCGCAAGAACCAACCGCTTCATCGGCTACCTGCCGGATGTGCCGGAATTCTACGGCTACATGACCGCGAAGGAATATCTTTCGCTCTGCGGCCGGATCGCGGGAATGAAGCGGGTGGACATCCGGGAGCGTTCCGATGAGTTGCTGCGGTTAGTGGGGCTTGAAGGCGAAAAGCACCGCATCAGGGGCTATTCCCGCGGCATGAAGCAGCGTCTCGGCATTGCGCAGGCACTTATCAACCGACCGAAGCTGCTCATCTGCGACGAGCCCACCTCCGCGCTCGATCCTGTGGGGCGCAAGGAGATTCTCGACATCCTGAAGGACGCGGGCAGGCAGACCTCGGTCTTTTTCTCGACTCATATCCTCGCCGACGTGGAGCGGATCTGCGACCGCGTCGCCTTTTTGGAGGGCGGAAAAATCGCGCTCTGCGGCGACATTGAAGATATCAGGAAAAAGCGTTCCGATACCGCCGTGGAGGTGCTGCCGGAAAATCCCGCCGATCTCGCGCGACTTGCGGAGCGATTCCCGGCGGGAGAGGTGAGCGGCGGCTGCTTTATCCTGAAAAACGCTTCGCGGCAGAACGCGGAGGAGCTTTTCGGATTCCTTCTGGAAAACCACATTTCCCTCGTCCGCTTTGAACGAAAAGAGCCGAGTCTGGAAAATATGTTCATGGAGGTGATCGGAGAATGAGATTTCTAAGGAATTTTGTCACCTTCACGGGCAAGGAATTCATGGAGCTTTGCCGCGGCGGCAGGCTGCTGCTTTTCACCGTGCTGTTTGTGCTGGTGGGCGTGCTGAATCCCGCGACCGCCAAGCTCACGCCGTGGCTGCTGGAAACCATGGCGGATTCGCTGGAGTCCTCCGGCATGACGGTCACCGGCATTACCGTCACGGCAATGGATTCGTGGGTGCAGTTTTTCAAGAATATGCCGACCATGGCCATGCTGGTGACAGTCGTGCTGTTCGGCGGCTGCTTCACCTCGGAATATGCCAAGGGAACGCTCATTCCGCTGCTCGCCAAGGGAATGCCGCGAAGCGCTGTCGTCGCCGCCAAGACCTTCACCATGATGCTGGTGTGGAGCGCGGGATTCTGGCTGAGCTACGGAATTACCTATTTCTACAGCGACTACTATTGGGACAATTCGGTGGTGCGGCATTACGCCTTTGCCGCCTTCGGGCTGTGGCTCTTCGGCGCGCTGATGCTGTGCTGCGTTGTGTTTTTCTCGTCCTTCGCCCGTTCGGCGGCGCCGGTGCTGCTGGGGACAGGCGCGGTGTATGTCGTCCTGACGCTTCTCGGAATGGTCGGCACGGTCAGGGAATACCTGCCCTCCTTCCTGCTTCAGAGCGGTGATCTGCTCAGCGGACAGGCGCAGCCTTCGGACTATTCCGCCGCCCTATGGATAACGGCGGCGGCTTGCGGACTGCTTCTGGCGGCAGCGTTTCCTATTACGTCCAAACGCCGGCTGTGACCGGTCATTCCATCATTCTCATAGCGCACGGTCGACTGCTTCCGGAAGTCGGCCGTGCGCTTTTTGTAATACGGATTGTCTACTTCCAATTGACAATTAGTATAAGAATGGAAAAACAATCCACCGTCGGTTAAAAATTCCGGTGGAAAGACGGTGTAATATTGGTGATTAATGTGAAAAAACGGCAGAGATTTTGTCATTTGTTTCAATTCCGCAACGGTTCAAAACGATAAAATAACTATTTGTAAATCCCATTTCCGCGAATCAAACAAGCCGGTGGAGAGTTGTGGAATATTACATCTCCGGGAAAAATGGTGGAAAACTCGGTGGAAACCGGGGAAAACCTTGCATTTGGCGGGGGATTTTAAATCGGAAATGACTATACAAAGTGTAATTCAACTGTTTTCCACACTTTTAACAGGGTTTTCAACTGAAAGACGGTGGAAAACAGATTTTCCACTGTTTCCCGCAAAAAATTACTATTTGTATAATTCTTTTTGTGAGCGGCGAAACACGCATATTTTCAGCGTTTCAGGCAAATAATATCATATAGGTTGTGGAAACAGACAGACGATTTTGCATGACAAAGGGGCTTGATGAGATGATAAGGGGAGTAGGAAGATACGCCGTTGAGGTGGAGAGCGTGGACAGCGAATTTTTTGAGCGGGTCATCTGCTTTGTGCGTCCTCAATACGCCTGCGGCAGCGGGCTGGATCTCCACCGGGAAGCGGCGCGCGTGGCGGAGGATCTCAGTGCGGAGGTAGAGGACGCGCAGCACGGTTCCCGTCATGTTCTCAGATCGAACAGAAGGGAGAACCGCCGCGTGAATCAGCAGGCGGGGGAATGTCAGCCGTCCGGGCGCCCGGAACCGGGGAAGAAGCGGAATGCCGGCTGGCTGCCGTTGCTGCTTTCAGCCGGAGGCGGCGCGGCGGCGGCGATGCTTCTCACGACGATTTTCTGATTTATCTGTAATATTCCAGATGAGAATTACAATTAGTAATAGCAACCATGTCGCGGATTTTCCGGCGATCAATGCAGTATTCTTGCGGCGCAATTCAAAAAGACCTTCCCCGGCTCAGCCGAAGAAGGTCTTTTTTACTGATACATTCGCAACGCCGGCTGCGTGTCAGTGGTTGCCGCCGTTGTTGTTTCTTCTGGGACGGTAGCCGCCGTCGCGGTGGCCGCCCTCGCGTCTGCCGCCTTCACGGGGAGGACGGCGGTCGCTGACGTCATTTTCGGGAACAAGCCCCTTGACCTTGATGAGTGCTTCGCGGCGGGAGAGATTGAGTCTGCCCTTCTCATCGATGCCCTCGACCATGACCATGATGGTGTCGCCGATATTGACGACGTCGGTGACTCTCTCCGTGCGCTTGACGTCGAGCTGGCTGATGTGAACCATGCCCTCCTTGCCGGGAGCGATCTCAACGAAGGCGCCGAAGTCCATAATTCTGGTGACAACGCCCCTGAATACCTCGCCGGGCTGGGGATCCTTGGCGATGATCTCGATGATGCCGTATGCCTGCTTGCACTTTTCGATGTCAGTGCCGCAGATGAATACCTTGCCGTCGTCGTCAATGTCAATCTTGACCTCGCAG
>CADCON010000198.1 GCA_902803035.1 uncultured Ruminococcus sp. | reverse complement strand
CCGACGGTGTAGACCTTGTCTTCCTTCTTGCCGTCCGTGCTGGCGGAATTGGTGTTGTCACAGCCGGTGACGGCCATGAGCGATGTTGCGATCAGTGCGCAGGAAAGCACTGCCGCCAGAATTTTCCTGAATTTCATGTTTTCTACCTCCTGAAAATATAGCCACAGGCCGAGCATTGCTCAGCCGTTGGATAGCTGATAGTGAGTATAGCACTTTAAAGTGCTGATGTCAAGGGCTTTTTGTTTATTTTGGTAAATAACTTCAAACATATCCCAAAAGATGTTTGGCATTTTAGCGCATTGACTATAATCGCTGTGATTCTGTCAAAATATTATCACATTTTCACCTATGCCATTGACAAAATACCGAATTGTGCTATAATTATTTTTATTGATACTGTCGTGGATTATTCAATCCACATTTTCGTCAGATTTCCAGACAATTCACAAAGGCAGGTGATTCTTTGCGTTACAAAACACACGGACTGCGCCACGAGCTGAAATACAGCGTCTCTTACGCGGATTACCTGGAACTTCGCAGCCGCGCAATGTGCTTCATGCGGCACGATGAGAACGGCACGGACGGCAGGTATTTCATCCGAAGCCTTTACCTCGACGACATCTACCTCGCCGACTACCATCAGAAAAACGCCGGCCTGACCCGCCGCCGGAAATACCGCATCAGGATATACGATTACAGCCCCGATGTGATCAAATTTGAGATCAAGGACAAATTCGACAGCTATATTTCCAAAAAATCCTCTGTCATCACGCGGGAGCAATGCGACTCCATCATCAGGGGCGATTTCGGATTCGTGGGCGACATGATGCTCCACGACCGTGCGTGCGCGGAGCTGCCGCAGAACCGCGCGCTGAGAATGGGCTACATCGACTGCGCCTGCCGGATCCTGCGCCCGCAGGTGGTGGTGGATTACGACCGCGAGGTGTTCATCTGCGACGAAGGCAACGTGCGAATGACCTTCGACATGAATCTGCGCGCGGGACAGGGCACCGGGGATATTTTTGACCGCCATCTTCCCACCGTTCCGGCTTACGACAGCGGTAAGATGATTCTGGAGGTCAAATACGATGATTACCTGCCATCCTTCATCCGCCGCCTGCTCCGTTCCAAGAAGCTGAGCCTGTGGCAATCCGCGGAATCAAAGTATTCCTTCTGCTGCGTCGCACAATCCAATTATTTAGGAAAGGTTGTTTATTAGTATGAATTTCAGTGACGTCTTTAAAAACAAATTCCTCAGCCAGTTTGCCGTTACCTCCCCCATTGAATACGTCCTCGCGCTGGTCTTTTCCATTCTCGTGGGACTGATCATCTATTTCGTCTACAAAAAGACCTACAACGGCGTCGCCTACAGCCACAATTTCAATATGTCGCTCATTCTCATGACGCTGATCACGACCATCATCATCTTCACCATCACCGCCAATCCCGTGCTGTCGCTCGGTATGGTGGGCGCACTCTCCATTATCCGCTTCCGCACGGTAGTCAAGGACCCCGTCGATCTGATGTACCTCTTCTGGGCCATCTCCATGGGCATTATCATCGGCGCCAAGCAATACATCTTCGCGCTGATCTGCGTGATCATCATCACGATTTTCTGCTTCATCATGTGCAAGCTCAGCGACAAGGAGAAGCTCTATCTGGTGATCGTGCGCTATGATGTGTCAGTCACGGAGGCAATCGACAGGGAAATCGAAGCCGTCAAGGGCAAGATCCGCAACCGCACGGTCGGTAAATCCGGCGTGGAAACCATCATTGAAGTGAAGAACAACGCCATTGACGACCATTTCGTCGAGAAAATCACCAAGATCGAGGGCGTGGAAAGCGCCGCACTGGTCAATTACAATGGCGACTACGCCGAATAAATTCGCCAACGCCGAATGAATTCGACTACGCCGAGTCATTCACTGTTCCGGACAAAAAATAAAGCCGTGCCGTCTGCCCACGCATCGGGCCAGCGGCACGGTTTTTTTGCGCTGAGAATCTGCCGGCGTCAGTCGACAAAATTGAATTCGTCGCTGAACTTGTCCTTGAAGACCTGGAAAACAGCCTGAAGCGTTTCGTCGTCGTCCACGCTGACATAGCTTTCCTGGTCGTCGCCGATTTCCTCCACCTTGAGAATAACCACTTCTCCGGCGTCATCGTCCTCGTCAGTAGGAAGAAGCACCACATATTCGTCGCCCTGATACTCAATCAAATCGAGGAATTCAAAGGCCACCTCATTGCCGTTTTCATCGCTGAGATAGACGATATTGTCCAGCTCTTCCTCATCAAACATTTCGTTGTTGTTCTCGCTCATCAGAATATACCTTCCTTTCGGCGTTGCCGCCCAAAATTAATACGGCGTGTCTTCACGCACATATTCCATTGTTGATTTTAACACATGGCATACGTTATTGTCAACAGAAAAAATGCAGTCATGCATGATCCTTCAATAGATTCTCGTCACGCGGCGGCTCAGACTGCACACAAATTCATAATTGAAGGAGGCGGACAGCTCCGCCGGTTCCTCCACGGGGATGCAATTGTCGCCGTCCCTGCCGAAGAGCGTCACCACGTCCTCCACCCTGACATCGTCGATGTGGGACACGTCCACCATGATCTGATCCATGCACACCCTGCCCAGCACCGGCGCAAACTGCCCGTGAATCAGCACCCTTCCCTTATTGGAGAGTGCTCTCGGATAGCCGTCGGCATACCCGACCGAAACGGTCGCTATGCGGGTCGGCTCCTTCGTGACGAAGGTCGCGCCGTAGCTCACACCCACGCCGGCGGGCGCGGTATGCACATTCACCACATGGCTGCGGAAGCTCATCGCGGGACGCAGGTCGAGGGCGGTCTTATCGACTTCCTCCGACGGATACAGCCCGTAGGTAATGATGCCCGAACGCACCATCTGGAATCGGTGGCTGTCAAATTCCATAATGCCCGCGCTGTTGCAGATATGCTTGAGCGGAATGACCACGCCGCGCCTGTCGAGCATTTCGCACATACTGTCGTATTTTGCCATCTGCATCCTGCTGTAGGATTTGTCGGTCATATCGGCGCAGGAGAAGTGGGTGAACATTCCCTCCAGCTCCAAATGCGGCAGCAGGCTGATGGCGCGGATATCGTCCGCGCTGGATTCATTCACCGCGAATCCTATGCGTGACATTCCGGTGTCCAGCGCGACGTGCGCCTTGGCAGTCACGCCCTGCCTTCCGGCTTCCTCCGCCAGAAGCCGCGCCGTTTCCAGCGTGTAGACCGTCTGGGTCACGTCGTACCTCACCACCTCGCCGTACCGGCTGGGCGACACATACGACAGAATGATGATCGGCGTCCGGATGCCCGCTTCCCGCAGCTCCACCGCCTCATCCACCGTGGCGACGGCAAAATAGCCTGCCGCCCGCTTTTCCTCCAGATACCGCCCGACGGCGACCGCCCCGTGTCCGTAAGCGTCCGCCTTGATCACCGCGCAGATTTTTACCTCATCGCCGACATTCCTTCTGACCTCGGCGATATTGTGTCCTATGGCCGCAAGATCAACCTCGGCATAGGCTCTCAGATACTGTTCCAAAATGCCATCTTCTTTGCTAGAAATATTGGATGTGTACGGAATCATTGATTCGCGTCGTTGACAATGAGCCTCAGCGCCTTGGGAATGACCTCAAAGGTCACTTCGCTCAGCTTCAGACATTCGCCGTCAATATTGACCACCGCGGGCTTCTGCGATTCGATTGTCATCTTCCTGCCGCGCCTGACGGTGAGCAGGCCCTCGAATTTCTTCGATTCCGGGTACCTTCCGCTCTTGTAATCGCCCAGAAGCCGCGCCATTTTCAGCTTGGACACCCGCCGGATCATGACAAAATCCAGCAGCCCGTCCGAGGGGTCCGCCATCGGCGCGCCCCTGTAGCCGCCCCCGTAATACTGCCCGCAGGCGGCGAGCGAGAACATATAATCCCCTTCGTAGACCTCGCTGTCGTCAATGATGATCTTCAGGGTATTATAGACCTTGCCCAGCATGGAGAGCATCACCGCCAGGGTATAGGTGCCGGAGCCGAGCAGCTTCTTGGTTCTCACCATGCGGTTGGTGCGGTCGCAGATCATCGCGTCGATGCCCATCGAACAGATATTCAGCGAGGCGAAATGCCCCGTGTCGATGGCGTCCACATACCGCGACGGCGCGGTGAGGTAACGCTCGATATCCTCAAATCCCTTCGCGCCCCCGAAGCTCTTGACATAATCGTTGCCCGAACCGCAGGGGACAATGCCGAATTCCACATTGTCCATGCCGATAATGCCGTTGGCCGCGCCGCAGATACCGCCGTCGCCCGCCAGCACTATTATTCTGACCTCGTCGCCGACGCTGCCCTCTCTCCGGGCAAATTCGATCATATCCTCCCCGCAGCGGGTCAGCAGGCACTGACACGGCGCGCCGATTTTTTCGCAGGCTGCCATGATTCTGTCCCTGTACTTTTCCACGCCGTTCTTCGCGCCCGCGTTGGGATTGGCAATCACTACATATCTCATATGATTCACTCCTCCGCGTCCTCAGTCATCGGAATCGTCGTCCTCTGACGCTTCGCCGCCATCATCATCGGCAGACCCGCCGTTTTTCCCGGCCGCCCTGACCGACTTCCGGAAATCGGGGCCGTAGGCGGCGGTGTCAGTGGGCAGACCGCGCTTTCTCAGAAAATATTCCGCCACTCTCTTGACGACATAATACAGCGTGGCAAACAGCGGCACGCCGATGATCATGCCGATAAATCCGAAGAGCGATCCGAAAAGCAGAATAGCGACGGTGACGTAGAAGGAATTCAGACCCGTGGAATCGCCGAGGATATACGGGCCGATAATATTGCCGTCGATCTGCTGAAGGATAAAGATGAAAATCACGAAAATGATGCATTGCTTCGGCGACACCAGCAGCAGCAGGAAGGCCGAGGGAATCGCGCCGATGAAAGGCCCGAACATGGGAATGATATTGGTCACCCCGATAATCACGCTGATGATCAGCGGGTAATCCATTCTGAAAATCAGCATGAAAGCATAGCAGATCACGCCCACGATCAGCGAATCCAGCAGCTTGCCCGAAATGAAGCCGCCAAACATCTTATTGGCCTGATGAATGGTGTCGTACACCGCGTCATTGACGCGCTCGTTGCGGCTGAAGGTGTGAAAGAGCTTCCGGCACTGATTGAGGTATCTCTCCCGGTCGTACAGCAGATAGATGGTGATGATGAACGCCAGAATCAGATTGACAATCGCGGAGCCGACCGACATCAGGCTGTTGGCGATATTGGAGATGGTCGCCAGCAGGTTGGTCTTGATCCACGTCACGAGCATATTCTCCGCCGATTCGACCAGGTCGGTCGCCGTCGAAGCGTACTGGTTGTCGGAAGCGAGGAAGGTCTGCAGTCTGGCAAGCTGCTCCTCCAGCATTCCCGGAAGCTTTCCCGCGAGATCTGAAATGCTTGTTACCAGCTGAGGCAGCAGCACCGCGCAGAGAATGGCAAAAACCGCCATCACGGCAAGACTGGTGATCGCCACCGACAAAGGTCTGGCCACCTTTTCCAGCTTCTTTGCCTTGCGGAGAAGCCGCTCAAAAAAGGCCGCGACCGGACACAGCAGATAGGCAAAGGCAATGCCCACCCACAGCGGTTCCAGAGCGGAAAACAACGCCATGACCCCGTTCTTGATGTCGCCGATATGAAACAGCGCAAACAGAAGCGCAATGGCGGCGGCAAGGGTGAGGAAATTCGTCATAAATTTCGACCTGTTCAAGAAATCAACCTCCCGGAAGCCTGTTTTTTTTCCACGAAAGCACCTGCGGCATTTCGCGGTATCTTGTTGAATTATACCATACGCGGCCGGTGAAGTCAAGACCGCCGGGAGATCCGAATGAAATAATTGCCTATCTTGACGGCGGAACCACAGGCTGCTCCGACGCCATTTCCAGCCGGATCCTGTCGGCAAGCATGGCGATGAATTCGCTGTTGGACGGCCTGCCGCGGCTGGTGTCCACCGTGCCGCCGAAGTACGCCCTGATCATCGCGCCGTTGCCGGAATTCCACACCCCGGCAATCGCCTTGCGGATCCGTCTTTCCGCGCCGGAGGGCGTGACGCCGAATTCACGCGCGACACTGGGATAGATGAATCCCGTGACCGGCAGCCGCCTTCCGTGCGCCTGAAGGACGAGAAGCACCGCGTATCGGAGGAATTCCGTCGCTTCGCAGCGAGAGAAGCCAAGAGACGCCAGCATTCCGTCCAGAATGAGGCAGCCGTCGGGGGGTTCTCCCCTGCCCGCGCCGTTCCGGTAATGCAGCTCGTGCATCTCATGAATTCCCGCGTCCGGCTTCTTCGCGGACAGGCGCGTGTTTCTCTGCGAAAGCTCTTCCAGCACGCCGGCGATATCCCGCACGGTAACAGGCATCCGGATCACCTTGTCCGCGCCGCAACAACGCAGCTCCCGCAGAAGCTCCGCCGTGGCAATGGGCGTTATAACGGCGAAATAGGTCAGCCTGTCGGCCAATAGCATCCGATACGCCCTGATGATTTCCACCGCGTCCGCGTCACGCATGGAAAGGGGCATGATCACGGCGTCAGGCTGAACGCGGAAGAGCTGTTCCGCCACGCCGGCGCTGTCGTCCGCGGCGTAAAGCCATTCGGCTCCGGGCGGGAGCTCCATCCTGTCAAGCACCGGTCTGAGGGCGGGAACGGTCAGAATTCTGAGATTTTTCTTCATGGGGCACACAGTCCTTCGGTGTGAGATTCGTGTGCCGGAAAGACAGCCGGCATGGAATGAAAACGCTGTGCCGTCCGGATTTCCGGCAGCTATCATCATAGCATTTTTCACAAGAGGAATCAACTGTCAAATCCCATTACGTTCAAATGATTTCGGGCAATTAGTTGTTCAGATGGCACAGACGCCGTCGCATTCTGTCGGATGCGTCCCGACGAGGTTCACGAATGCCTTCCGGCGGCACAGGCGGCGATCATTCAAAAAAATCCCCGTTCCGTGAGACAAAATCACGCGGAACGGGGATTTTCCGATTTTATTGATAGAGCGGATAGGCTTCAAGAAGCCGGGTGACGCCGGCGCGGATCGCGTCCGCGCTGCCCTCGAAATCCCTGATGGCGAGGGTGATGTATTCGGCGATCTTCTTCATATCTTTCTCCACAAGCCCTCTGGTGGTGACGGCGGGGGTGCCCAGACGCACGCCGCTTGTCACGAACGGGCTGAGCGGCTCATTGGGAATGGTATTCTTGTTGGCGGTGATGTAGACGTCATCCAGGCGCTGTTCCAGCTCCTTGCCAGTAATGCCGGTGTCGCGCAGGTCGAGCAGAATGAGGTGGTTGTCGGTGCCGCCCGAAACCATCCGGATGCCGCGCTCGTCAAATTCCTCCGCCATGGCGGAGGCGTTGGCGACAATCTGCGCGCCGTATGCCTTGAATTCAGGCTTGAGCGCCTCGCCGAAGCAAACTGCCTTGCCGGCGATGGTGTGCATAAGCGGGCCGCCCTGTGTGCCGGGGAAAATCGCCTTGTCGATGGCCTTGGCGTACTGCTCACGACAGAGAATCATTCCGCCTCTGGGACCGCGAAGGGTCTTGTGGGTGGTGGTGGTGACAATATCCGCGTATTCAACGGGATTCTGATGAACGCCGGCGGCGACCAGACCCGCGATGTGCGCCATATCAACCATCAGGTACGCGCCGACCGCCTTGGCGATTTCGCTGAATTTGGCAAAATCAATGGCTCTGGGATAAGCACTCGCGCCGGCGACGATCATCTTCGGCTTCACCTGCAGAGCGGTTTCATAGACCTTGTCATAATCAATTCTTCCGGTCTCGCCGTCCACGCCGTAGGGGACGAAATTGTAGAATTTACCGGACATATTGACGGGCGAGCCGTGGGTGAGGTGACCGCCCTCGGCGAGATTCATGCCCATGACGGTATCGCCCGGCTGAAGAAGGGCAAAATAAACGGCAATGTTCGCCTGTGCGCCGGAATGGGGCTGCACGTTCGCGTGTTCCGCGCCGAAAAGCTCGCAGGCTCTCCTGCGGGCGATGTCTTCCACCACGTCGACGCACTGGCAGCCGCCGTAATAACGCTTGCCGGGATAGCCCTCGGCGTATTTATTGGTAAGCACACTGCCCATCGCCGCCAGCACAGCGGGAGAAACAAGATTTTCGGAAGCGATCAGCTCAAGATTTCTTCTCTGTCTGGCAAGCTCGTCGCCCATAGCGTCGGCAATCTCGCTGTCATATGAATGAAGGAATCCGATGGAATCAAGCATATCTGCGTACATTGGCTTCAACATCCTTTCAAATACAAAAAGACTTTTCTTTCCTGCTCCATTATAGCAGAAACCCAAAGGGCTTGCAAGAATTTTTGCGTAAAAAATTACAAACCATCAGATTGTACAGAATAATCCGCCTCAGAAGAAAAATTGCTCCCCTTTTTGACGTGAAAGTGCGCCGAAAAAGGGGAGCAAAATGATATTCTGCCTAACGATTATTCTTGCGTCAGTTCATCGGCAGTATTCTTACGGAATCTGCGATAATGATAAAGCCCCGTGCCGATTACCGCGGCGG
This sequence comes from uncultured Ruminococcus sp., assembly GCA_902803035.1. GTDB lineage: Bacteria > Bacillota > Clostridia > Oscillospirales > Acutalibacteraceae > RUG762. The sequence continues at coordinate 862 of CADCON010000198.1, read as the reverse complement.
AAATAATCATCAAGAGATAAGACATCCAAATCACGGCAAAGGATTCGCCGGTTCCGGGAACATCGCTCTTGTCAGAGCCGTGATCGCCGTCGTCGGAAGAGGTCGTGTCGCCTTCGGAAGAGGTTGTGTCGTCACCGTCACCCGATGACGGTAAACTTGCCACAAACGAATAGCTGCTGAAGCGGTGTCCGACGAATGCAAGTCCGTCGGCGCCGGCATTGCATGGTATGACTTCAATGCCCCTGACAGAGTCGTTATGATACAGCGCAAAGGTATGCGACGCTCTGTCGATGCCGCCGTAGGGGAATTTGATCCTGATGCCCGCGTCGCTGGTGATTCTGACCGGTCTGCCGCTCCTGTCCACAAGGGAAATATCGTAGCCGTCCATCTGATCATCATCGGCAACAACAAAGCCCTTTGCGGTGATCGCGGTCTTTTCCGACGCAAGCTCATCGTCAGTCAGATGCCTGATCCGGATGATCACGTCGTCAATGTCAATGGGATTTCCGTCGGCATCCTCAAGGGTAATGCCGTCCTCAGGCTCGGCGGTAACGCCTGTACCGCCGTCATCCACCTCAAAGCCGGGCATAACCCTGATATCCGTCACGCTGACTGTAAGTCCCGGATAATCCGGATGCGTGATCACGCCGGTTATGCTCTTGCCCTTCGCGTCATCTCCGAAAGAAACCCTGCCGTTCACATTCCGGAAGGTGACCTCCGGCGTCCATGTGTAGACCGTGTTTTCGTCCACATACTCGGCGGAAAGGTCGATTTCCTGCCCGACCGCGACGGAAGCGGGAATGGCAATGGAATTGTCGTGCTGATTGCTGTAGTTGCCGGTCTTGAAGGAAGCGGGCTTGGT
>CADCON010000197.1 GCA_902803035.1 uncultured Ruminococcus sp. | reverse complement strand
TGTATGATGAGAATGTCTTGTTTTTTTCGGAAACCAATATTTTCGTCAGACCGGTACACTCTGAAAAGGCACAAATCCCCAATTGCGCGGCGTTGCTGCCGAGGGATACCTCTTTCAGCGACGAGCATCCCTTGAAGGCAAGCGAACCAATGGATGCAAGACCCTCTATTTCCGGCAGAGCGGTGAGCGATCCGCAGTTTTCAAACGCGGATGTGCCGATGGTCTTTACGTTTATCCCGACGACCAGCTTCTTCAGACTTCCGCAATCCATGAAACTCTCCGGCCGGATCTCCGTTATGCTGTCGCCAAGAATGACCGATTCCAGACCGCCGCATTTCATGAAAACGCCGGCGCCGATGCGTCTGACGTTTGACAGATCCGCACTGACCAGCGATGAACAGCCCTTGAACGCCATATCGCCTATTGTGTCGGTGTTTTCCCTCAACGCGATACTTTCCAGCATTCCGCAGCCTTCAAAGCTGCTGTTGCCGATGCTCTTGAGTGAGGAGGGAAAAACCACCTTTTGCAGATGACGGCAATTGAAGAAGGCAAAGCTGCCGATTTTTGTCATTCCCTCCGGAAGAACCGCTTCGGTCAGCGACCAGCATCCGTAGAAAGCCCCTTCGCCGATCGTATTCAGGGACGCAGGAAACGTCACGCTGTGAATACCGATACACCCGTAAAACGCGTATTTTCCTATGTCAGTCACGCTGTCCGGCAGCGTCACAGCGGTGATGTACCTGTTGTTGCAGAATGCCTCGCGGTTGACCGATCTGACCGGGATACCGTTGAATTCGGCGGGGATGACCACTTCCAGATCTTCCCCGTCATATTTTGTCACCGAGGCATAGCGTTCATTGCTTTTGTCAAGATAGACGGAATAGACCCACTTGCCCTTTCTGAGATTGACCGAATCCACTGAAGCTGACGCCGCGCTTTCCGCGCTGACAACGCGGGCATCGGCACAAAAAACAGCGGCCGAAAGCGCAAGGATCAACACAAAGGAAAACCCTGTTTTCATGATTTTATATAACAGACCGGAATCCATTACCATTCCCTCCGTAGAATCGCCATTTTTATCATTCATTAACATCCTAATAAATCTATTATAAGCATTAATTCGAAAAAGTCAACGAAATACACATAATAATAACAATTAATTCGTCCGGTCTACTAATTCTTTAAAAACTATGTTCAAATAAGCCCATTGCGTCTCATTATGATTCTGCGAATTAATATAGGCTTAACAAATTCATATTATAATGTTCAGCAAATTTTCTTTGCAAACAGAAAGGTGACAACGCTGTGAAAATACTTGTTTTGTCCTGCAACACCGGAGAGGGACACAATACAGCCGGCAAAGCCATTTACAATCAGTTCCTGAAGCTGGGAGAAGAATGTGATTTTGTGGATACGCTCTCTATCGCGGGCAGAAATGTTTCCAGAGCCGTCAATCATTCCTATGTGGGAATAACCACGTCGGTTCCTTCGGTTTTCGGCATGATGTATTCAATGGGGCGGGCGGTGAGCGACCTGAACACCCGGCATCTTCACCTCAAATCCCCGGTGTATGCCGCCAATACGCTATACCGCAAAAAACTGGCTGATTTCATCAACAAGGGCGGCTATGATGTGGCGGTCATGCCGCATCTCTTTCCGGCGGAATGCCTGACCTCCATGCGAAAGCATTCTATGACAGATATCCCGTTTATCTGCGTTGCGACAGATTATGCCTGCATTCCGTTCTGGGAGGAAACGAGACCGGACTTTTTTGTCATTCCGCACAAGGACCTCGCGGAGGATTTTTATTCCAGAAAAATACCTGAAGATCGCCTGCTCCCGTTCGGCATTCCGGTCAGCGACCGATTCAAAGGAAAAACCGGACGTGCCGAGGCGCGTTCGCTCCTGCGTCTGCCGGACGACAAGCCCATCCTTCTCATGATGTCGGGCAGCATGGGATTTGGCGGGCTGGAAGGAATGACGCGCGCCTTATATGAGAAATTCAGCCGAAACGCAAGAATCATCATTCTCTGCGGCAGGAATGAGTCGATGAAAACACATCTCGAAAAGGTCTTTTCTGACATTCCGGACGTGATTCTGCAGCCCTTTACCGACAAGGTCGCACTCTTTATGGACGCGGCGGACATGGTGTTCACCAAGCCCGGCGGCCTCACCTCCACCGAAGCGGCGGTCAAAAACGTCCTTCTTGTGCATACGCCGCCGATACCGGGGTGTGAAACCATCAACGCCCAATTCTTCTCTTCCAGAGGAATGTCGGTGTGCCCGGGCGCGAACGCTTCCCCGGAAGCGATTGCCGACGCCGCCTACGACCTTTGGCAGGATAAGGACAAACAACAGAAAATGCTCGCCGCGCAGAGGAAAAATTGCAATCCCGACGCCGCTGACGATATATGCCGTTTTATTATAGAAAAATATTCATTAAAATAATAAATTGACAATGTCACGCGGCTGTGGTATAATGTCTGCCGCACGGAGGTAATGATCAATGCTTTCTTATTTATTCTGGACGGCTGTGTCATTCTTCTCGGGAAGTGTGATGTACAGCTATCTGATTCCGAAGCTCCTTTTTAAGAAGGATATTACCAAAATCAGCAAGGACGGCAATCCGGGGTGCGGGAATGTGTTCACCTGCGTCGGCATTCCCTGCGGTATTTTCTGCCTGCTGCTGGAGCTGGCGAAGGGTGCGGTTCCCATCTGGCTGGCACTGAAATATGTCAGCCCCGACAACCTGATGTTCGCGGGCGTTCTGGCAGGGCCTGTGCTGGGACACGCCTTCAGTCCGATGCTGAAAAATCACGGCGGCAAGGCCATCGCGGTCACATTCGGCACCTATATCGGATTGTGTCCCCATTCGGTCATTCTGTTCATGCTTGCCGTGCCGTTTGTCTTTTTCTCAACGGTGCTGAGAATTACCCCCCACAGTCTGCGGGTGATGATCAGCTATGCTACGATGCTCGGAAGTTCTCTTTTCTTTGAGAACAGAACGCCGGTGCTTTTCGGCGCCGCCATCATCACCGCCGCTGTCATTTACCGGCATTTCGGCGATTACATACAAAGAGAAAAACGACAGTACGGAGTCTACCTGTTTTCCTTCCGTCTTTTCGGACGGGAAGCGGAAGAAAACGAGCTTTCCCATTCCGGGAAGGCGTAATGATTGACAGAAAGGCGGTATTCATATGGAGAATACAGCAGCATTCAGCAGAAAAGCGGGATTTATCGGAGCCGGTAATATGGCAACGGCCATGATGAGCGGCATTGTCGCCGGCGGTATCTTTAAGCCGGAGGAAATCATCATGACCGACGTCAGCGGCGAAAGATTATCCTTTGTAAAGGAAAAATACGGCGTTGCCGTCACATCTGACAATACGGAGGCAGCCAGGAATGCCGAGGTGCTGATTCTGGCTGTAAAGCCGCAGTACTACACGCAGGTTATCACCGAAATCGCCCCCTTTGTCACGGATCGGCAGATCATCATCACCATCGCTCCCGGACAGACGCTTGAATCTCTGGCCGGACGCTTCGGAAGCGATTCCCTGAAAATCGTCCGCACCATGCCCAACACCCCCGCCATGGTCGGCGCGGGAATCACCGCAGTCACCCCCAACGCCAATGTATCGGACGCGGAGCTGGCATACGTCCGGACCATTCTCGGCGGGTTTGGTATCACCGAAGTGATCAGCGAAAATCTGATGGACGTCGTGGTTTCGGTCAGCGGCAGCTCGCCGGCATATGTCTTCCTGTTCATCGAGGCAATGGCGGACGCGGCAGTGGCGGACGGAATGCCCCGCGCGCAGGCATATCGCTTTGCCGCTCAGGCGGTCATGGGAAGCGCGAAGATGGTGCTGGAAACAGGCCGTCATCCTGCCGAACTCAAGGATATGGTATGCTCGCCGGCGGGAACCACCATTGAAGCCGTCCGCGTTCTCGAAGAAAAGGGATTCCGCAGCGCGGTCATCGAGGCGATGAAGGCCTGCACAGAACGTTCCCGCTCACTCGCCAAATAATCATCAGTCAGGACACACGGGCATTATCACCGCCGTGCGTCCTGATTTTTTTATTATCTGAAAAGACAATTGCATTTTTAGAACTCTTATACAATCATTCTTCCATTTTCTCTCAATAAATCTGCAAATGGATTGCCATCAATTATTTGACATTTTTCCCTGAATAATCTATAATAATAACCTGATGTAATGTTTACATCATACTCATTGTCGATTGGAAACAGAACGCCAATCATGTCTGCTTTTGATTGACAAGTCGTATCAGGCTTCCGGCAGCGTGAAAGAATGGCAGAATTTTAAACGTAAAGGAAAATGATGATGGGAAATTTTGGATTAGAAGAAGGACATTGCGGCGGCGTGTGCCGCGATTGCAGCAACTGCGGCGTGGATTTTTCCGCTTTGGACCGCTCCAAGTTGCATGAGGAATGCGGCGTTTTCGGCATTTATTCCTATGATAAGGAAATCAATGTCGCCGGATGCGTTTATCACGGACTGGTTGCCCTCCAGCACAGGGGACAGGAAAGCTGCGGTATCGCTGTCAGTGACCTGGGCAAATTCAGCCATTACAAGGACATGGGGCTGGTCAGCGAGGTCTTCAGCAAGCAGAAGCTCAACGAGCTGAAAGGTCAGATCGCCATCGGACACGTCCGTTATTCCACAGCGGGCGGCTCCGTCGCCGAGAATTGCCAGCCGCTGGTCATGCGCTATGTGAAGGGCACGCTTGGCTTCGCGCACAACGGCAATCTCACCAACGCCTATGAGCTTCGCAAGGAGCTGGAGGAACGCGGCGCCATCTTTCAGACTACCATCGACTCCGAGGTCATCGCCTATCTTGTCGCCAGAGAAAGACCCAGAACGCACAAGGTGGAGCTTGCGGTCAAGGCCGCCATGCAGCAGCTTCACGGCGCCTATTCCCTTCTTGTCATGAGTCCGCGCAAGCTGATTGCCGCCCGTGACCCCAAGGGCTTCCGCCCTCTCTGCATGGGGCGCATCGGAAATGACATCGTTTTCGCCAGCGAAACCTGCGCACTCGACGCGGTAGGGGCGCAATTCATGCGCGACGTCGATCCCGGCGAGATTATTACCTGTGACGAAAACGGCATTCACAGCGACCGTTCCCTCTGCAAGGGGCAGGTGGCGCACTGTGTCTTTGAATACATCTATTTTGCCCGCTCCGATTCGGTGATTGACGGCGTTTCCGTTTACGATTCCCGCAGGCAGGCTGGCCGTCAGCTGGCCAAGCAGAAGCCGGTTGACGCCGACATCGTCATCGGCGTTCCAGAATCGGGCATTGACGCCGCCATCGGATACGCGGAGCAATCCGGCATTCCATACGCCAAGGGGATCATCAAGAACAGCTACATCGGACGCACCTTCATCAAGCCGGATCAGTCCCAGCGCACGAATGCCGTCCGGCTCAAGCTCAACGCGCTCAAATCCATTGTCGGTGGAAGAAGAGTGGTCATGCTGGATGATTCCATCGTGCGCGGAACCACCATGCGCCGCATCGTCAATATGCTGCGCGAGGCCGGCGCGAGCGAGGTTCATGTCAGAATCAGCTCCCCCGCGTTCCGCAATCCCTGCTTCTACGGCGTGGACATTCCTTCCAGGGAAGATCTCATCGCCAATCAGCACACGGTTGAGGAAATAGCGGAGATCATTGACGCGGATTCTCTCGACTTTCTCGATCTGGACTCCATCGTCAAGCTCACCTGCGGCAAGAAGCTCTCTCTCTGCACCGCCTGCTTTGACGGACGCTATCCCGATGGCATCACATCGCACCATATGAACAAGGAAGATGAAATTCAATAAAAACCATTCACAAAGGACTGAAGCGTTATGAAAGACATTTATGAAACCCCGCTTGGCTCCCGTTACGCGAGCAAGGAAATGCAGTACCTCTTTTCCCCCGACATGAAGTTCCGCACGTGGCGCAGACTCTGGATCGCCCTTGCCGAAACGGAAAAGGAGCTTGGTCTGGATATCACCGACGAACAGATCGCCGAATTAAAGGAGCATTCGGAGGACATCAATTATGAGGTTGCGCAGGCGCGCGAAAAGATCGTCCGCCACGACGTGATGAGCCATGTTTACGCCTACGGCCAGCAGTGCCCGAAGGCGGCCGGCATCATTCACCTCGGAGCCACATCCTGCTATGTCGGCGACAACACCGATATCATCATCATGGACGAAGCGTTGAAGCTCATCCGCAAAAAGCTGGTGAATGTCATCGCCGAGCTGGCAAAATTCGCCGATCAGTACAAGGAGCTTCCCACCCTTGCCTTCACGCATTTCCAGCCCGCCCAGCCCACCACTGTCGGCAAGCGCGCAGCACTGTGGCTGCAGGATCTTCTGATGGATCTGGACGACGTGCAGCATCAGATCGATCAGGCAAAGCTCCTCGGCTGCAAGGGCACAACCGGCACGCAGGCGAGCTTTCTGGAGCTGTTTGACGGCGATCATGAAAAATGCCGCGCCCTTGACAGGCGCATTGCGGAAAAAATGGGATATTCCGGCTGCTTTGCCGTTTCGGGACAGACCTATACCCGCAAGCTCGACAGCCGTGTGTTGAATGTCCTCTCCGGCATTGCACAGTCCGCGACCAAATTCTCCAATGATATCCGCCTTCTCCAGCACCTCAAGGAAATCGAGGAACCGTTCGAGAAGGGACAGATCGGCTCCTCCGCCATGGCGTACAAGCGCAATCCCATGCGCAGCGAGAGAATTGCTTCTCTGGCAAGGTACGTAATGGTCGACGCCCTCAATCCTGCCATTACCACGGCGACCCAGTGGTTTGAGAGAACGCTTGACGACAGCGCGAACAAGCGCATTTCCATTCCGGAGGCCTTCCTCGCGGTGGACGGTATTCTCAGCCTGTATCTGAATGTCGTAGACGGTCTGGTGGTCTATCCCAAGGTCATTGAACAACGCCTTATGAAGGAGCTTCCCTTTATGGCGACCGAGAATATCATGATGGATGCCGTCAAGAGGGGCGGCAACCGCCAGGAGCTTCATGAGCGCATCCGCGTTCATTCCATGGAAGCGGGCAGACAGGTCAAGGTTGAGGGCAGGGAGAACGACCTTCTGGAGCGGATCGCCGCGGACGAAGCCTTCGGCGTTACGCTCGACGAGTTGAAGGATATCCTCGACCCGGCAAAGTATGTCGGAAGAAGCCCCGAACAGGTCACGGAATTCCTTACGGAATGCGTCAATCCGATTCTGGAACAGTATAGTGACGAGCTGGGAATGAATGTTGAGATCAATGTCTGATCAGGTTGATGGTAGAATGCCCGTCGGAGCTTTCGCGGCTTCGGCGGGCATTTTTTTGATCAAACATATAGATCAGCGTGGCCTTTTCCATACGAATTGTTTCCACGGGATTTTTCCTTTGTTAATAAATTATACAAATAATTATGCTATAGTTACACAAGCGCATCATGATAAATGATTAGTTTTTCATAGTACCATTCAGTGGATGCGGAGGAAATAATGAACAAGAAATTAATCAGTGGCTTCAAATGTTTTTTATTTGTAGCAATCATATGTATAATGGCTATGTTTTTCTGGCAGGTATTGGATGATTCTCATTTCTTTGCGAAGGAATCAAGCAACGGGGACAACGGCGCGGCGGAAGTTTCGTTGACGGACGTCATATCCCGGCCTGAAAATGATGAAAGCTCAGACGATCGTCTGACAAATGTTTTTTCAGAAGAAACCGTGAAGAAAAAATTCATCAGGGTAAAACAAGCGACTACTCTAAGAAAAAAAGACGACAACAATTCGGATAAAGTATCTGTTCTTCGGGTCAATTCGGAAGCTGAATACCTTTCGGAGAGTCATCTTCGTTATCAGGTGAAATGTGAAGACGGAAAAGTCGGATGGGTGGTCAGATCCTGCTGTGAAGAATTTGAAAAGGAAGTCACCATCCGGCACATTCCCCAAAAAGTTTCAGGCGGGCCGGTTCAGATGGAAGGCACAGAGGAAGGCGACGGTCTTCGTTCCATTATGAATAAATACCACGCGGTAGGTGCTTCGGTTGCCGTCATAAGGGATGGTCGGGTCGCTTATCACTATGAGTTCGGATTTGCGGACCGGGAAAAGAAGGGCAGCGTTTCCGAAAATACGAAATTCCGTATCGCCTCTATGTCGAAAGTCGTCACTTCCATGCTCGCCATGGCAGAAACGGATGAGGGAAAGCTGGATCTTGACGAGGATCTTTCCAAGATATTTGGTTTTACCTTCCGGAATCCAACACACAAGAACGTTCCGGTCACCACACGAATGCTTCTCACCCACTCCTCCGGATTCTGTGACCGTGACGATATGTATTCTTTCCCGCTGAGAAAGGTCGCCAACAGCCAGCATTATTACGTATCCAAGCCCGGTACATCGTTTCTGTATTCCAATCTTAATCTTGGAATTGCCGGAGCTGTCATAGAAAAAACCGCCAATCAGACAATTTCCCAGTATGCGCGTGACACCTTCTTTCAACCGATGGGGATTGACGCTTCCTATGACGCGCGCTATCTTTCTGATAAATCGCTCGTAGCAAACTGTTATTATGTCGGCAGGCTGGAACGTGACAATAAAACCCTGACGCGAAAAACAGAACGCGGGAATCCGGGCGACGTCTTTCAGCTCGGACAAGGCGGACTTCTGATCAGTTCGATCGATCTGGCCAGATTATTTACTATTCTACTCAACGACGGAAAGCTGGACGGAAAAAGCTATCTTTCCAAGGCGGCTGTCGATCAGATGCTCACCGTGCAGGATGTTAACACCAAAAAGGACTTCAAGCAGTGTATTGGCATTCGGAAGTATCCCAAAATGGTCGATGACCGCGATCTTTATTATCACAACGGTGCGTTTTACGGCATTTTCGCTCTTATGGCCATTGATCCTGCCGACAAGAGCGGCGTGGTTGTCGTCACAAGCGGAGCGCAGTCCGGCAGACTGAGTAATACAACCTTTCAGATATGCAATGATGTGTTGCATTACACTTATAGTGATATTCTGAAATAAATTGCCTTAACAGGAGAAAATGATCAATGAGTCATCCTAAAACCGCAAAAATCATTTCCTCTGTCGTGATCGCGCTGTCATTATCCTCTCCGGATGGACCGCCTTTCGGAATTCAGACATAAGACCTTCCCGCAACATCATTGACGATCCGGAAGATAAACGGGCGATACAGCACTTTACCGGAGTGACGCCGACGGATTTTGCTGACGCGGCCTTTGACGCGAAATATCTTAAAAAATTCCAAGGAATTTATAAAAGGACGCACTATGTATTATCACATTGGCGCGGCGTATGGCATTTATTCCCTGATGGCGATAGATCCCACCGATAAAAGCGGCATCGTCATCATTACCTCCGGCACTGACACTTACAGGACCGGCAATACGCTTTTTGATATTTGCGACGACGTCATATCCTACTGCTACGATACGATCATTACCAATTGAAAAAAACCGATGAAGCCTGTTACGGATCAACAGCCTTCATCGGTTTTTTCTCATTCATCATTCATGACAGCACGATCAGTCTGGCGGTCATGTCGGAACCACATGGCTGAATGACAGGCGTCATCAGCCCCCAGAGATCATCGGCATGGCATTCCAGCAGGTAATGATTTCTGGCTTCCTGCGGGAGAGCATTGACCTGACGGGAGGACGCGATGATCGGAAGAGCAGGTCTGGCCTTGGAGAGAAGCGTCTTTCCACGCTGATTCATTCCCAATATCCTGATATATCGCGGTTCATCCGAATGCTCCCTTCTGATTCCCAGAAACGCCGACAGTATGAGCCGCCGGATCCGCGCGTGACTGTACCGCTTCGATTTGACAGAATCATACAACTCTTCCAGCGAACAGGCGGAACGCGCGCAGTCAAAGATCCTGTTTTCCAGCCCCTCCGAGAGATCAGGCAGCCGCGCGAGCTGTTCGCGGGTCATGCTTCGCAGGCGGGAGAGTATCGCCCGTTCGCAGCGGGATAGACTGGCGGGGGCGCGTCCCTCCCTACGCTGGCGTTCCAGCTCCTCGCAGGAACGCTCCGGAATGAATCGCGCGGCATTCTCTGGCGATTCCCCGCCAAGCATACGGCGTATCGCGGTCGCGGAAGCCATATCTCCGGACGTTTCTCCGGAATCGTGCAAGGTTCCTTCGCGCGCAACGGCTACGGGAAGGATCCGGGAGCGCAGCTTTTTCAGGGCACGGATGTATTCCACCGCCAGCGTATTGTTCGGCATACAGATCATTTCCGCCGTCTCATCACCGAATAATCTTCTGACCGCTTCCGTCCGCGCCGCGGCAAATGACATTCCCTGTGAAAGCAGACTGTCAAGCTCCGGCTTGAGTACGTCGTCCGATACCGCGTCGGCAGCCGCGGAAAGCCGCGCCGCGTCGCCGAATTCCGTGCCGAAGCTGAGATAATCCACACAGCCCAGCGATTCCGCGATCTTAACCCCGCCATAAGCGAATTTTTCCGCGCCCGCGACGGCGAAGGGAAGCGGCAGCTCCAGAATCAGATCCGCGCCTCCCTCCAACGCCATTCTTGCCCGGCTGAATTTATCGCAGACGGCACAGTCTCCGCGCTGAACGAAATTGCCGCTCATGATCACCACAATGAACTTTGCGCCGGTCGCTTCTCTTGTCCGCGCGATATGATACTGATGCCCGTTGTGAAACGGATTGTATTCCGCTATGATCGCGGCCGTTGTTTCGCCGTTTTCCGTCTTCATATGCTTCCTCCGCCCTCCCGCAAAAATGCAAAATTTTTTTTGAGATTTTACAATACTTCTTGAAATTTCCGCAATTATGTTATATTATATATTCTGGAATATGCAATTTCAATTGTTTTTTCGCAGTATTCTCACATATTTTTCGGACAGGAGAAATTATCAATGAAAATTCTTGTTATCAACGCAGGCAGCTCGTCGCTCAAGTATCAGCTGATTGATATGGACAACGAGTCTGTCATCGCAAAGGGTCTTTGCGAAAGAATCGGTATGGACGGCAGCAAGCTCACTCATAAGGTGAACGGCGAGTCCTATGTCACAGAAGTTCCTATGCCCAATCATACCGAGGCGTTCAACGCTGTCAAGGAAGCCCTTACCGCCGGCGACGGCAAGGTGGTGGACGATCTCGGCGAGATCACCGCTCTCGGTCACAGAGTGGTGCAGGGCGGCGACCTCTTCAAGGACAGCTGCCTTATCACCGATGAAGTCATTGAAGGTATCCGCGGACTCAGTCCTTTGGCTCCCCTTCACAATCCCGCCCACATTCAGGGCATTGAAGCCGCCATCGACGTATTCGGCAAGGACGTTCCTCAGGTCGCGGTTTTTGATACTTCCTTCCATTCCACCATGCCTGCCAAAGCCTATACATTCGGCATTCCCTATGAATACTACGAGAAATACGCCATCCGCCGCTACGGCTTCCACGGCACCAGCCACAGGTATGTCACCGGCAGATGCCTTGAGCTGCTCGGCAAGGCGGAAAACCCCGAAGGCACACGCATCATCAATTGCCACCTCGGCAACGGTTCCTCCATTTCCGCTGTCAAGGACGGCAAGGTTATCGATACCTCGATGGGTCTGACGCCCCTCGACGGCTTTATCATGGGCACCCGTTCCGGCTCGCTGGATCCCTCTGTCGTGACATTCATCATGGAGAAGGAAGGCCTTTCTCCCGCTGAAATGGATACCATCCTCAACAAGAAATCCGGTATGCTCGGACTTTCCGGCGTTTCAAGCGACGACCGCGACGTTACCGCCGCCGCCAGAGAGGGCAACGAGAGAGCTATTCTCACCCATGAAATCCTTGAATACCAGATCGCCAAGTTCATTGGCGGCTACTATGTGGCGCTCGGCGGCATGGACGCGCTGGTATTTACAGCCGGTATCGGCGAGAACCAGACCGTTCATCGCTCCAAGATCTGCCG